>DPWF01000314.1 GCA_003526435.1 Chitinophagaceae bacterium
GTATGTGCTTTAGGGTATGATCATACCACACACTCCTTTTACTTCCAGTCTGACACTACACCTAAAAAAGGAAATGCCAATATTGACATTGTAAAAGAAGCTGCTGCTGATGCTGCCAAAAAGATTTCAGAGAATACTTTAAAGCAAAAAGGAATCGATTTTCAGTTACCGAAGGATGACCCAAAAAAGAAGAAGCTTCTGGAAAAAATAGCGTCTTTATTTAAGTTCCGGAAAAACAGCCAGAAAAAAGAAGAAGACAGGATCACAAACGTTATTAATAAACTCAAAATCAGGGATACCATTGTTGAGGCCACGGCTTTATTACAAAAAGAAATCACCAGACTGATCAACGATCTTACAGAAAAAGAGAAAACTGATTTTGATTCGCTGTTATCCATTATTGAAAAACTCAGATCTGATACCAGTTACAGAAATGACTTTCGGAATTTTATCAATACCATCAATGAAAAAATTGATGGCGACACCAGTCATTCTCCTCCCCCATTTATCAGTGGGAGTTTTGTAACAGATAAGGACATTTTAGATGCCACCGGCAACTTTATTCCCCTGCTAGAACAGAAAAACCAGGAAGCCGCCAAATCAAAAGCAAAACGGGAAGCCCTAGCCACCCTAAGTAAATTGATGGTGCGCAATTCAGACACCTGCCACGTATTGTCTGCGGATAAAAAAAGCATCAAAATTTACAAACTTTCTGTTCGCACAAAAGCGGAAGTGATTGGCTTGCATAATTACACATTGAACAATGATATAGATGAGTACAAATACAATTACCTGAATACCCTCATTTATCAATCTTTATTTGTTAATGAGCATAATGGTTCGTTTAAAAGTTTGAATGGCTGGGATACGGCTGAAGTGATTACCATGGCTAAAGCAAAAAGCCTGAAAGTCATGTTTACGGTATCTGTTGGCAGTCGTCTTGCGACCAGCTCCATTCTCAGAGATCCTAAAATCCAGATTCAACTTGCCAATAACATCATTGCTGCCATTAAAATGCGG
Organism: Chitinophagaceae bacterium; assembly: GCA_003526435.1. Lineage (GTDB taxonomy): Bacteria > Bacteroidota > Bacteroidia > Chitinophagales > Chitinophagaceae > Sediminibacterium. Next base: position 1,021 of record DPWF01000314.1, read on the forward strand.
CAGGCTGATGGTGTGAATATCAATTTTACCTACTTATCTCCATCTGACAGCGAACTGTTTACTGATTTTATTGAACGCCTTCATAACATCTTACAGGAAAACAATCCTGGCTATCAACTATTGATCACAGTACCTTCCTATAACCAGTCAGATATTTTCGACGTCAAATCTTTGAATAGTTTTACTGATCGTTTTCTGATTGATTTTACCAGTACGCCTTCCTCAGCCGGTGCATTGGCCTCCCTCAGCGGCCCCAGCGATTACACCATTGAAAACAGTATTGCATACTATACATCTACCATGGATGTACCTGTAAATAAAATCATTACCATACTTCCCTACTCAGGTATCAGGTGGCAGGTGCGTCAGAAAAAACTGTCTACACAGTTAAGCCTGATGACCTATAGTGAAATCAGGAATACTTATAAAAATATTCCTGTTTATTATGATAAAGCAAGTGGCAATGCTGTTATTGACGCACTGGAAAACAAGAACAGAACAGTACGGGTTATTTATGATGACCAGAATTCATTGGAGAAAAAGTATGATTATGTGCTGGAAAGTGGCTTAAGAGGAATTGCCATCAATGCATTGGCTTACGATAGAGGATATGGCGAATTATGGGATATGCTGGCTTACAAATTTGCGATTATTGATTCCAGTTTTGTAAGAGACAGCCTAATTGCTCTTGCACCCACAAATCTACAGTTAAGCTGGCTTGATAAGATTCAAAGAAGACTGTCGCTCTACTGGTATATTGTAAACAATCCCTGTAAAGTATGCTTTGATGAGACACAGGATGCCAAATACGCAGCTACGCTTAACCGCTATCTACAGGAATTGAAAATTGATTCACTGATTGGTGCAGAAAATAAATTGCTACCTCCTGCAGAAAGATATAAAAGCAGGTTTGAATACATTAATTATGAATTAACCAACCTGCTCATTGCAAGCAGCCTTATTTTATTTATCCTGTTACTGCTTGCAACAGGATTTCATATATATCAGATAAAAGTTAACAGTACAGAATGGAAATGGAAAAAGAAGATGGAGCTTGTATTACTGGGCATTACCATTCTTTTTGTCATCTCATTTTTTAGTTATTTATTTTGCGATGATACCATTCCTTTATTCGGATCTGCACCTGCTGTAGGAAACAACAGACATGACGTAGTAGCCAATACCGCAGCAACTACTACCACCACTTTTACACCTGCCTGCGATACCGATGCCAACGATACCTGTATCAATATGCCTTTATACACTTTGATGGGTATTATTCTTGCAGGTATGCTAGCAGGCTTTGCCATTACGCGTTATCTGATTCTGCCACTAATTAAGCGAGATGATATCCCATAGCTTAACCAACAATTTCAAGTATGTCTTTATTAGATACTGCCGGGATATTTCGATTTCATAAAGAACAGATTAAGCTGTATGGAAAGGGTACTGCAGAAGCATTGGGATGGGAGAACCATGAAGGACAGGTACAAAGATTTGATGTATTGTCTAACATAGGCGACCTGAATCATCGCACTGTACTGGATGCTGGCTGTGGTTATGGAGACCTGCGTGGTTATCTGCAGGAAAAATATCCGCATGTACGTTACTTTGGTGTGGAACAAATACCGGAGCTACTCGATATTGCTGCAGAACGATATGCCTCTTTTCCGGAAACACTTTTCTTTCAAGGCGATTTTGCAGGTTCGGAATTGCCTGTTACAGATTATATTCTACTCTCCGGTTCACTGAATTATATCAATAGCGACCCACTTTTTGTTTTGAAAATAATTGAAAAATTATTCAACAATTGCAGGATCGCTTTTGGTTTTAACCTGCTTAGTTATGCCGATCCGGCACAGGGGCTGATCGTTTCATATAAACCTGGGTTTATCAGGGAATATTGTGAGCGGTTATCAAAGCGGGTTCTTTTCTTCGATCATTATAAACCCAATGACTATACCATATTCATGTATCATTGATCATTCCAAATAGGAGAACGGGAGTCAGTACATAAAAAACATGAACTACTTATTTTGCTGTAGCACTACTTAAAATACGGCATCTTCGCGTTGCGTATTTTCAAAAACAGTATCAGTTGTGTCTGTACCAGACATGGTGCAGTTAATCAGACTTGCATCACTGAATACCGACCGGCGAAATCCAACTCCATTGAAATTACACTGTTCAAAATGCGTATTCGTAAACCGGCAATTGCTTAAATCGGCATCAAAGAAAAGGCTGTTTGATCCTTTTGAATGCTGCCAGTTGCAATTTCCTGCCTGTC
>DPWF01000300.1 GCA_003526435.1 Chitinophagaceae bacterium
TGGGGCGTAATGATGGTATTGTTACTCACACTCTTACCTGTACCCTTTATTTTTCAATTAGGTGGGCTTGAATCGGGTTTACTGGTGTTGATTCCTATCAGTGCCTTTGCTACCAACGCTTTTGCTAATCCGCGCAACCTGGGCTTGCCTAATTTATTATTTATTCTTGCCCTTGCCGTGATTGCCATGAATAACTGGGCACTGTTGAAAAATTAGGCCGTCATTAACGCACGCAGGCTTACCTTTGAAACTTCAGAACGGATTTTTCAAAAAATATTGTTTATTTGCTTAGTCATTACTAAGTAACTCGTCAAAACTTATAAATAGAACTCCATGAAATTCGGTGTTGTTGTTTTCCCGGGATCTAATTGCGACAGGGATATGCAGGACTCATTACAAAATGACCTGGGTAAAGAAGTAATCATGCTCTGGCACAAGGATAAGGATCTGAGCATGTTTACTACCGATGACTGTATTATTCTTCCCGGTGGGTTTTCTTATGGCGATTACCTGCGTTGTGGTGCCATCGCCCGTTTTAGTCCAATGATGCAGAGTGTGATTGAATTTGCTAATAAGGGGGGGAAGGTATTGGGTGTTTGTAATGGTTTCCAGATTTTATGCGAAAGCGGACTGTTACCAGGTGTTTTATTGCAGAATGCCAATCAACAATTCATCTGTAAGAATGTTTTTATTAAAAATGGAGATGGTGAAGCATTGAAAATACCTATTGCACATGGAGAGGGCAGGTTTCATGCAGATGATGCCACACTGGATGCACTGGAGGCCAATGGACAGGTTATCTTCCGTTATTGTGATGAAAACGGAAAGATTGATGCAGCATACAATCCTAATGGAGCCATCAGAAATATTGCGGGTATTCGGAATGCAGGCAATAATGTATTTGGAATGATGCCACATCCTGAGAGAGCCACATCTACTTCATTAATGAACCTGGATGGTAAAAAAGTATTTGAAATCCTCGGCCTCAATTAATTTGTAAGGTTTTTAATTGATCACAGTCATTACTCATAAGGATTATGAAAAAGATTATTTACACACTCTTGTTTACAATTGTTGCCGGTGTGGTAAGCGCACAAATCAAAGATCCGGTGAGCTGGACCTTTGAGGCAAAGAAAAAAACGGCCGATACATATGAAGTAGTGCTATCGGCCAATATTCAAGGCAAGTGGCATATTTATTCACAGAAGACAGGGAAAGGTGGCCCCATTCCTACCAAAGTAAATTTTAAAGCAAACCCTTTGCTGAATATTACCGGTGCCGTAAAAGAAGTGGGGAAAGTGGAGAAAGTGTATGATGAAATATTCCAGACCGATGTGTTATACCTGTCTAATAAAGTTCAATATATACAAACAGTAAAACTGAAAGGCAAGGCCAAAACAAATATTACAGGAACCATTGAATACATGGTTTGTGACGACGCTCAGTGTTTGCCCCCTGCTAAAAAAACATTTGATATCAAACTTCAATAATCCCCTTTCTTACGGATGAAAAAAATTGCGCTCTTTTTATTGTTGCTGTGTGTTACAGCAGCTACAGTTTTTTCGCAGGAAGCGAATACCTTACAGTGGCAGGTTTCATCCAAAAAAGTTAGCGAAGGCGTATTTGATATTATCGCCAAAACCACAGTGCCGGCAGGTTGGGTTTTATACGGACTCAATCCATCAGTTGAAGGACTTGAATCGCTCAAGTTCAGTTTCAGCAATGAAAATATTAAGTTAGCAGGTACCCCGGTAGCAGAGAAAAAGCAGAACTTGTAACCGACCCGATTTTTGACGGGAAATCATTATCGGTTTTTTCAGGTAGTGTAACAATACTGCAGAGAGTATCTATAGATGGTTTTGTGCCGGAAAAACTTCCATTCATTATAGGCTCCAGCCTTCGTAAGGCCGATGAGTTTAAAACAGAAGAAGCATCGGTTGAGGTATTGCTTGAAGGAGGTAAAGCCGTTGCTGCATCTGCGGCGAGAATTAAAATTCCAACCATTAACCTGGCCAGCCCTGTTAATGACTGTGGCGCAACAAGTGGCCCAATAGCTGATAATGGCGTGTTGTCTATTTTTCTGTTGGGTTTTTTGGGTGGACTTATTGCCCTGCTTACACCTTGCGTGTTCCCTATGATACCTGTAACGGTTTCATTCTTCACTAAAAAAGCATCGAATAAAAAACAGGCAGTAAAAAATGGTGTGTTGTACGGCTTTTTTATTTTCCTGATCTATGTACTTGCCAGTGTGCCCTTTCATTTATTAGGAAATGTACAGCCTGAAATCTTTAACAGCATCTCGACCAATTCATGGTTGAATATCATTTTCTTCCTCATTTTTATCGTATTTGCCATTTCATTCTTTGGTTTTTTTGAACTCACATTACCAGCGAATATTGCCAGTAAGGCCGATTCGAAAAGTGGTCTTGGTAGCATGGGAGGTATTTTCTTCATGGCTGTTACGCTAGCCATTGTTTCCTTCTCCTGTACGGGTCCTATTCTTGGATCACTACTGGTAGGTTCATTGAGCGGTGGTGCATGGCAACTCACTTCCGGGCTGGCTGGTTTTGGTCTTGCACTGGCATTGCCTTTTGCACTTTTTGCCATGTTCCCTAACTGGCTGGCTTCATTGCCCAAATCGGGGGGCTGGCTCGATACCGTTAAGAAAGTACTGGCATTTGTGGAAGTGGCATTGGCTTTCAAATTTTTATCGAATGCAGACCTGGTAATGCACTGGGGTATCCTGAAAAGAGAAGTATTTATTGGTATCTGGATATTAACAGGCTTAGGTCTTACACTTTACCTGTTTGGTGTACTTCGATTACCCCATGATTATAAGGGCATGAATNNCAGGCAGAAAGATAGCAGGTATAATTGCCTTGCTGTTTACTCTTTACCTTGTTCCGGGTGTAACATCTACCCCATATGCCAACCTGAAATTGTTGAGCGGGTTCCCTCCACCATTGAGTTATAGCATTTATGGTAATGCGAATGTACACGGCAAGGGTCTTGAACCCAATGTGATCAATGATTATGAGAAGGCATTGCAAATGGCAAAAGAGCAGCATAAGCCTTTACTGTTAGACTTCACTGGCTGGGCCTGTGTAAACTGCAGAAAGATGGAAGAGAATGTATGGACACAACCTGAAGTGTATAATTATATCAAAGACAACTTCATCCTTGTATCATTATATGTTGATGACAGAGAAAAACTGCCCCTCGAACAAAGATTTACATATACCACTACTGATGGCAAACAAAAACAGTTGATAACAGTTGGCGATAAATGGGCAACATTTCAGGCTGAGAACTTTAACCAGGTAACACAACCACTGTATGTAATTATGGATACTTCAGAACGGTTGTTGAACCATCCTGTTGGTTATACACCCGACGCCAAAAAGTATGTTGAATGGCTGAAATGTGGTAAAGAAGCGTTTGGAAAATAAATGTTTACAGTACAATCTGTTTTTCCGTCATCATCTTCCTCAGGTTAATCAAACCATAACGCATTCTTCCCAAAGCTGTATTAATACTGCAGTTGGTAATCTGTGCAATTTCCTTAAAACTCAGGTTGGCATAATGTCTCAGTACGATGATCTCTCTCTGTTCCTCGGGTAACAGATCGAGCATACGGCGAACACGGTCATGACTTTGTGCGCGCATGAGTTTGGCCTCAGGACCTTCATCGGCAATCTGGATGAGTTCAAAAATATCCTGGTTATCGCTGGTTTTAATGGCAGGCGCCCTTTTTACCTTACGGAAATAGTCTACACAAAGGTTATGTGCAATACGCAGGGCCCAGGGAAGAAATTTACCTTCTTCGGTGTAGCGCTTGTTTTTGAGTGTATCGATGATCTTGATGAATACATCCTGAAACAGGTCCTCAGCCAGATAACTGTCCTTAACAAAGAAAAGAATAGACGAGAAGATCTTATCCTTATAACGGTTTACCAATACCTCAAAGGAATCAGCATCTCCATCCTGGAAGGAACGTATCAAATCAATATCAGACGCGTGGTCTAATGCTTTCATGGGTAAGGCTTTTGTACAACTAAAAACAGGATATTGGATATTAAAAACCTGTCTTCCACCCGGATACAACTACCCGGATGATAAAACAGTTATGTTAAATTATACATCTTTTATACCCGGTTTTCTTTTGTGGATACATTGTTTTTCAAGCGAATGGTTATTCACATTTTTCACATCTGTTTTATGCCGGAGCTATTAATGTGCTAATTTGAAAATTTGGAAATTTGAAAATGAAAGAATATGTACCGGTGAACAGTTGCCTGTTATTTCCTGATAAAACGGACTTAGGTTTAAAGTAGGGGAATACTAACCCAATTTCCAAATTTTCAAATTAACCCTAAATTATTGTGTTTAAATTGCTGCACTTATGGCAACAAAGACGAAAACGGCCGGACTGAAGACCAGCGGTCAGGAAGGAATGGATGATATTCTGGTGAAAGGTGCCCGGATGCACAACCTCAAGAATGTTACAGTTGCTTTTCCAAGAAATAAACTCATCGTAGTAACTGGCGTGTCTGGAAGTGGTAAGTCATCCTTAACCATTGATACATTATTTGCGGAAGGACAACGCCGCTATGCGGAAAGTCTGAGTGCGTATGCACGCCAGTTTATGGCACGAATGGTAAAGCCCGATGTGGATTATATCAAAGGGTTGTGTCCGGCCATTGCCATCGAACAAAAAGTAATCACCAGAACACCGAGGAGTACGGTGGGAAGCATGACAGAAATTTATGATTACCTGCGCCTCCTGTTTGCACGGGCTGGTAAAACAATTTCCCCTGTAAGTGGTAAAGAAGTGAAGAAAGATGATGTAACCGATGTAGTAGCCGCTGTGAAAACCATGAAAGAAGGCTCGAAAGTATTGGTACTGGTGCCTTTCAAACAACATGCTAATCGTGATACAAGAGAAGAGTTGAATATCCTGATGCAGAAAGGGTTTTCAAGAATATGGAGTAAGGTAGACAGTGAAGGAATCGTATTACGCATCGAAGAGTTGTTAGAGCTCAGTGATAAAGAACTCCAGCAAAAAATAGCCCCGTCTAAAAAAACAAAAAACAATACTGCCAATCCTGTGTATGTGCTGGTAGATCGTCTGGTAACCAAAGATTTTGAAGAAGAAGACTTACATCGTTTGTCCGATTCTGTGAATACTGCTTTTTATGAAGGTGAAGGAGAGATGTATCTCGAAGTAAATGGTGCGACACTTCATCATTTCAGCAATCGTTTTGAGCTGGATGGCATTGTATTCGAAGAACCTGTGCCTAATCTTTTTTCATTCAATAACCCATATGGTGCCTGTCCGGTATGTGAAGGATTTAGCCAGGTGTTGGGTATTGACACTGACCTGGTTATTCCCGACAGAAGACTGAGTGTGTATGAAGGTGCTGTGGCTCCATGGAAAGGAGAGAAGCTGGGCTGGTGGAAAGACCAGTTTGTAAAAGCCGCTGGTAAAGCAGGTTTTCCTATTCATAAACCGATAGCTGAATTAACGAAAGAGCAGTATCAGCAGATATGGAAAGGAATGGGAGGTGCTCATGGTATTGATGATTTTTTTAAGGAAGTAGAACAGAATTTATACAAGGTACAGTATCGTGTTCTGCTCAGTCGGTACCGTGGTCGTACCACCTGCACCAGTTGTGAAGGATATCGTTTACGCAAAGAAGCGCTATATGTAAAAGTAGGTGGAAAGCATATTGGTGAACTCTGTGAGTGGCAGGTACGCGACCTGAAAAAATGGTTCGACCAGTTACAGTTATCAGCACATGATCAGCAAGTGGCCAAAAGAATCCTGCTCGAAATAAACCAGCGTCTGCAAACTTTATTCGACGTGGGTTTGGGCTACCTCACGCTTAACCGTCTGGCCAACTCATTAAGTGGTGGAGAAAGCCAGCGTATTCAATTAACCCGCAGTCTTGGCAGTAATCTTACCAATTCATTGTATATCCTTGATGAACCTTCTATTGGCCTTCATTCAAGAGATACGGAAAGACTGATCGGGGTGTTGAAATCTTTACGCGATCTGGGTAATACGGTAGTAGTGGTAGAGCATGACGAGATGATGATGCGGGAAGCAGATCATATTATCGATATGGGGCCATTGGCATCGCACCTGGGAGGAGAAGTAATTGCAGCGGGTAACTATGACGAAATTATCCGGAACCCCAAAAGTCTTACCGGTAAATACCTTACAGGAGAATTAAAAATTGAAGTACCTGCTGTGGTACGTAAATGGAACCGTTTTATTACAGTGGAGGGCGCTGCGCAGAATAACCTTAAAAATATAACAGTTCAGTTTCCATTGAAGACGCTTTGTGTGGTGAGTGGTGTAAGTGGCAGCGGTAAAACAACACTGGTAAAACAGGTATTGTATCCGGCACTCAAAAAAATGAAAGGGGAGCCTGCAGAAAAAGTAGGTCTTCATACCAAGATCAGCGGAGACACCGATTATAT
>DPWF01000286.1 GCA_003526435.1 Chitinophagaceae bacterium
CGGTACCGGAGGGCCAGCCCATTTCCGCCCAAACCCATTTCCAGCTTGCCCTGTTGCTGCTCCAGCCATTTGGTATTTCTACGGTGCTGGCCATATTGAATGAGGTCGAAAACCAGTAAAAAACCGCCTTGCAGCAATAAACTATTACCATAACCCTTGTTGCGGTCATTGTTAAGCCTTGTTCCCCGCTCTTTCAGGTAGAAACCGGTAACAATATAAGCCAGGTCAAGACCGGTATTCAGCAATAGTATTTTTTCTATTTTATGTTGGGCCCGGAGGTTGCTATTCAGGTTATGTTTCTGTTTCATTTGTTTCCTGATACCTAATAAACCCACACCTGCAATGGCCAGGTTAACCGTGTTCCAGTAAGCATTCATCTGGTGCAGAAAATGTTCGCTTCCGGTGGTATTACTCGCCGAAATAGTACCCTGTATAATATTGGCACCGGCCCAGGCGCCAAGTACATACATGTTATTCTGCACCAGCTTTATGCGTTCCCGGGCAATGGAATCCTGTTCATTCACTTGTGCTTGTGCCATAAAGACGGATATTATTCCGAAAAAAGACATCCATAATCGATTTGAAATCATAGCGATCCGTTAAGTATTTGATAAATAAACACCAGTTTATGAGCAGCGTACGCACTCTACCCAAATTCTTTACCTTTGGCGGCCTCAGTTGAAAAATGCCAAATTGACTCAAAAACTTTTTGCGCACCGTTTTTGACTGTTAAAATTTTCAAATACACCAGACTTAGTTATATGTTGAAATTTATCTCAAAATTATTCGGGAGCAGTAAAAGCGAAAAAGATGTGCAGCAGATTATGCCCATCATTCAGAAAATAAGCCAGTATTATGAACAATACCAGCACCTGACTCACGACGAACTCCGGAATAAGACCCAGGAATTCAGACAACGTATTAAAGCGCATCTTGTTTCCATAGACGAACAGATAGAAGCCAAAAAACAGGAAGCAGAAAGCCTCCCCGAAAATGAGATCCATAACAGGGATATTATTTATCAGGAAGCAGATAAGTTGAAAAAAGAGAGGGATAAAAAGATTGAAGAGGTGCTCGCAGAAATACAACCCGAAGCTTTTGCTGTGGTAAAAGAAACTGCCAGACGTTTTAAAGAAAACACAGAACTGGTATCTGCTGCTACTACGCTCGACAGGGAACTGAGTGTAAAGAAAGATTATATAAGGATAGAAGGAGATAAAAGTATTTTCAAAAACAGTTGGACCGCCGCTGGATCTACTGTTACCTGGAACATGGTTCATTACGATGTTCAGTTAATAGGTGGTAGCGTACTGCATTCAGGTAAAATTGCTGAAATGGCAACAGGTGAGGGTAAAACCCTGGTATCAACACTACCTGCTTACTTAAATGCATTGGCAGGAGAGGGTGTTCACATTGTAACGGTGAACGATTACCTGGCACGAAGAGATAGCGAGTGGAACGGAACCATCTTTGAATGGCTGGGATTGAGAGTAGATTGTATTGATAAACATGAACCCAGTACAGAAGCACGTCGCAATGCTTATCTGGCAGACATTACTTATGGTACCAATAATGAGTTTGGTTTCGATTATCTGAGAGATAATATGGTGCATTCGCCCGCCGAAATGGTACAACGTAAACACCATTTTGCTATGGTGGATGAGGTGGATTCCGTATTGATTGATGATGCGCGTACACCATTGATTATATCAGGACCCATCGGTCATAATACAGGTGAACAACAATTCTTCGAATTAAAACCGCGTATAGAAAAACTGGTGGAAGCGCAAAAAAGAGCCGTGAACCAGTTTCTGAATGAGGCCAAGAAAAAAATTGCTGAAGGAAACGATGATCCGAAAGACGGTGGCCTTGCACTATTCCGTGCACACCGCGGTTTGCCAAAAAACAGTGCACTGATCAAGTTCCTGAGTGAACCTGGTATGCGTGTAAAATTACAGAAAGCGGAGAACCATTATCTCGCCGATCAGCAGCGCGAAATGCCTAAGGCCGATGAAGAACTGTATTTCTACATCGATGAAAAAAACAATTCAGTAGAACTTACCGATAAAGGTATTCAACTCATTACCAAAGCCGGGGAAGATACCAGCTTCTTTATTCTGCCCGATATCAGTGTATCATTGGGAGCCATCGATAAAAACGAATCGCTTACAGCAGAAGATAAACTGCATAATAAAGAAAGCCTCATCAATGATTATGCTGTAAAAGCAGACCGTATTCATACCGTACAGCAATTACTGAAAGCCTATACTTTATTTGATAAAGATGTGGAGTATGTAGTGATGGATGGTGCGGTAAAAATTGTAGATGAACAAACAGGCCGTATTCTTGACGGACGTCGTTATTCCGACGGTTTACACCAGGCCATTGAAGCAAAAGAAAATGTAAAGATTGAAGCAGCCACACAGACCTATGCCACGGTTACACTCCAGAATTATTTCAGGATGTATCATAAGCTGGCGGGTATGACGGGTACGGCTGAAACAGAGGCATCGGAATTCTGGGATATTTATAAACTGGATGTGGTAGCTATCCCAACAAATGTTACTGCGATCCGGAAAGATGAACAGGATCTCGTGTACAAAACCAAACGTGAAAAATTTGGTGCTGTTATCGACGAAATCGCAAAACTGCGTGATGCCGGACGTCCGGTACTGGTAGGTACCACATCGGTAGAAGTGAGTGAGTTGTTGAGTAGAATGCTTCGTCAGAAACAGGTGCCACATAATGTATTAAATGCCAAACAGCACGCACGTGAGGCACAGATTGTAGCTGAAGCGGGTCTGGCCGGTGCAGTAACCATTGCCACCAATATGGCCGGTCGTGGTACCGATATTAAACTGGGACCAGGGGTGAAAGAAGCAGGAGGTTTGGCTATTCTGGGTACAGAGCGTCATGAATCACGTCGTGTAGACAGACAGTTACGTGGTCGTGCCGGTCGCCAGGGTGATCCGGGTTCATCGCAATTCTTTGTATCGCTGGAAGATGACCTGATGCGTATGTTCGGTAGCGATCGTATTGCCAAGATCATGGACTTTGCAGGCTACAAGGAAGGTGAAGTGATACAGCACAGCATGATCACCAAATCAATTGAACGTGCACAGAAAAAAGTAGAAGAAAATAACTTTGGTATCCGTAAGCGTTTGCTGGAATATGATGATGTAATGAACAAACAGCGTACTGTGGTATATACAAAACGCAGCCATGCTTTGTTTGGTGAAAGACTGGCACTGGATCTGGATAATGCTTTTTATGCAGTGGCTGAGGACCTGGTAAATTCATTTAAAGAACAGAATGATCATGATGGATTCAGACTGGCTGCTATTGTAAATTTTGGTATCGATACCAATATCACTGCAGATGAACTTGCCAAAGGAACAGAACAACAACTCGCAGAAAAATTATACCTGCAGGCTGTTACCAATTACGACAGAAAGAAACAGGACATGATGGTTCAGGCCATACCTGTTTTCAAAAATATCCGTCAGGAGCAGGGGAACCATATTGAAAATGTGATTGTACCTTTTACCGATGGCAGAAAAGGTATGCAGGTACTGGCCAATATGGAGAAAACGCTGAACAGCCATGGTGCAGAACTGGTGAATGCTTTGGAAAGAACTGTAACACTGGCGCTGATTGATGATGCATGGAAAGAACACCTGCGTGCCATGGATGATCTGAAACAAAGTGTACAGACGGCCACTTACGAACAGAAAGATCCATTGGTCATTTATAAAATGGAAGCTTACAATATTTTCAAGAAAATGGATGGTGAAGTGAATACGAATATTGTACAGTTCCTGAGCCATGCAGGTATACCATTGAATGATGGGGAAGAAGTAAGAGAAGGTCGTCAGCAAAAAACAGACCTGAGTAAACTCAGCACCAGTAAGGAAGATATAGATGCACCACCAACAGAAAATGATTATTATGACCCCACACCGGTAAAACAACAGCCGATCAGTGTAGGACCCAAAATCGGGCGCAATGATCCCTGTCCT
>DPWF01000346.1:0-1407 GCA_003526435.1 Chitinophagaceae bacterium
CGTTAACCACAACGGCAGCTCGCGGACCGATGCAATTATCAATAGAAGTAGCAGCTACATAAAATGTTGTTGATGAAGTTAAAGTAACTGTTGTATAAACAGGATTTGTTTGCAATGGACTGCCACCCGATGAAGCCGCATACCAGTTATATGTTCCGCCAGGTGCTGATGCAATTAATGTGGCAGTATTTCCTGCACAAATAGTAACAGCATTGACAGTTGGCGCAACTGGTGCCGGATTTATATTCACTACCATTATATCCGTTGCCACAGCACAAGGTGCAACCGGATTATTTGAAGTTAATTGCAAGGTCACAGAAGATTGGCCTGCTGTTGGCGTAAAGCTGGTAGACAACTGACCCGCATTTCCAAATGTTCCTGTTCCGCTTACGATTGACCATGAGCCATTTGTTGCAGAACCTCCAACCGATCCGCTTAGTGTTACCGCTTGTGCGTCGCAGGTAGCTAAATTAACTCCGGCGTTTGCTGTGGTATTTTGTCGGATTTCAACAACAGCCGTTTCTGCATCACCCGCACATCCACCAGTACCTATAATTGTATTGGTTACAGTATAAGTACCCGGTAAACTTAAAGCCAAATCAATTTCCCCGGAATTGCTGTTCTTAAAAATCAAGCCAGCAGTAGAACTAAATGTACCCCCACTTGATAATGGCGTAAAAACCGGCAGTGGATTAGATTGCAAGACACAGAATGGTCCGTTGTAAGAAAAGGCGGCATCTGCACTTCCTGAAATAATTCGAATGTTTACACTACTGGAATAAACACAGGAACCACCTGTTGTAAATGTAATGGTATACAGTCCTGCTGCACTTGCGGCCACATTTATTTGACCAGTTGAAACGTCACTAAAAACAAGACCTACCGGCGATGAAGTAAACGTACCTGTATTCCCACCAGGAATAGTTGGTGTTGGATTGATGCCCCCGGTTGTACAATAAGTACCTGCCGAATATACAAATGCAGGGTTTTGAATGACAGTTACATTTACGGTAGCTGTTGTTCTTGTACTTGTACATCCAGCAGCAGATGTAGCGGAAATAAAATAACTGGTCGTTGCATTCAATGCGGGAGTCGTATAAGATGTACCAGTTGTTAAAAGGTCGCCGCCACTTGCTGCATTATACCACCTGTATGTATCACCAGTTGAACTCACCGATAGTGAAGTAGAATTACCTCCGCAAATACTGGCACCATTTACAACAGGTGCGGCAGGTGTAGGATTCACATTAACCGTAACAGATGTCCTCCCCGCACTCGTACAACCATTTACAGTTGTTTGTACATAATAGGTAGTCGTCGTTGTTAATGTACCTGTATTATATGCAATACCGGTACCCAGACTTGCGCCCCCTGTAGATGACGTCCACCATTCATACGTTCCTCCCT
>DPWF01000346.1:1447-2243 GCA_003526435.1 Chitinophagaceae bacterium
GGTACCATTACCACTACATATTGATGCACCTGCAATGGTTGGATTGGCAGGTATACTGTTAACCATAACTGTTACCGCCGTTCTCGGGCCTGCGCAAGTACCGTTCATGGCCTGCACATAATAAGTAGTACCGGAATTTAATACAGGACTAACAAAGTTGGCAGATGAAGAAAGCAAGGTTCCAGATGATGGCGCATCATACCATTGATAATTCCCAGTTGAACCTGTTGCCGAAAGCGACGCTGTTCCGCCCGCACAAATACTTACACCCGATGCGGTTGGCGCAGCAGGTATGGTATTAACGGTAACCGTTACCGCTGTTCTCGTACTCGTACAGCCATTCACAGTTGTCTGCACATAATAGGTAGTGTTACTCAACAATGCAGCCGTTGTATAAGTATTCCCGGTTGCAATGGCAGTACCCCCTGACGCTACCGTAAACCATTCGTGCGTACCTGTTGGTGAAGACACCGTTAATGTTGCCGGAGAACCAGAACAAACAGTTACAGCAGATACAACAGGAGGCGAAGGTGTGGCGGCTGCGATAACAGATACATTCGCAGTTTCATTCGGACAACCCACTGTATTATCTGAAACACTCACTGAGTAGTTGCCGATGGCAGACACATTGATACTGGTTGCAGACGAACCCGTGTTCCATGCATAGAGATAAGGTGGATTACCACCACTCACTGTTGCATTCAATGTTACACTGGCTCCATTACACAATGCAGGTGTAGCAGGGTTGATGGCAACGGTCATAGGAGAAACTGTATAAACACGAATGGTATCTCTT
>DPWF01000346.1:2258-3917 GCA_003526435.1 Chitinophagaceae bacterium
GTTCCGCTCACTTCATAATCAATAAAAGAAGGAGCACCAGTGGTTGGGGTAACTGTTACACTCGTTACACCCGAAGTTGCATTCAAATAACCGTTATAAGTATTTGAAGCACCAGGGAAAATAGAACGCCAGCTCACAGATGCTGCTGATACACCTGTAACACTCATAGTTCCCGAACAATTTTGTCGTAACACAATATCTGCCGAGCCTTTAATAATACTTGATGCCGTTATGGTATAATTTACTTTATTACCACCTGGTTTACAAAACGAAATACATACACTACTCATACCAGTAATACATGCCGGTGTTCCGATTGGAATCAGTGGCCCGCAGTTAATGGAATAAAAACTTGCACCCGTTAACTGATCAGCATTAAAATTTAAAAGATCAGAGCCCGAATTGAGTGATATATTAAAACGAATACACCTGTCGTCTTCACCTGATGTTCCTACACAGGCGGTTCCATTTCTTAAAGCATTGAGTGTCCATGAGGTATCTTTGGCAGCAGAAAAATTAATGGTATGAATATTTGATGTACCAGTTCCGCACTGTCCTTTCACATCGATCGAAAACAAAACAAGCAACAGTGTAATACAAAACCCCCAAGCTCCTGTGGAAAAGCTTTTTTTAGAAATGACCTTATAAAAACGGCCATTTTTTTGAGGGGTATTGGACATCGGGGAATTCAATACCCAAAAATACGGAAATTCAAGCTGAACGGATGTTATGGCCTTTTTTACCGCTTACTTCCCCTTCCTCAAATCGAGGTTTTGCAGGTAAGCCACCCTCAGGGCATTGATATTCCGGTACTGGTTACCTGCTGCTGTCTGTATAAAGGTATTCAGGTAGCCAAATTGAAGGTTATTATTGGCATCAAAGGCATAGTTCAGCCCCAGGAACAACCGGTTCTGATCAAAATAATTATTAACGATCTGTTTCCCGAAATTGACATGTATCTCATCATTGATCAATGCCGACAATTTTCGGGCCACCAATCCTGCCGGATGCAACGGTATCTGATACAAAATATTATAGCGAACCCTGAAATTGAAAGAATAACTGTCGGCCAACTCCGTATTACTCAGGTAACGTTTTCTGTATCTTTCTTCCAGACGTATATACTGCATCAACCTTGTTCTCTTATTCTTTGTAAACCATTGCACCTGCTGCCATGGCCGATGCTCAGGTTGCGATACGGTGATATTATCGTTGGCCGGATAATTATTGATAAAACCATAACCCAGCGTAAGCCTTACATTATCATCCACAAAATAAGTAAGCCCTACCCTTGCAATACCTGTTGAAAGATCGCTTACAAGCTCTTCCCTTGTACGCAACTGGAAATCGCCCCAGAGTCCCCATTTATTACTCAGTCTCGTCTGGTTAAAATATGCCAGCCATACCTGCGAAGCATGTGATGTATTTTTAGGCTGCGCATACACAGATATACTACTCAACAACAAAACCATCCATACAAAAACATATTTCAACTTCATGGCCTGATCTTTATCAATATATAAATCGATGTTAGCAAAGGGACTTGTAAATACCCTGAGGTTACTTCAACATTTCCAAAGCCTTTAATACCGTTTTATCGGTTTTATTCTGCACTTCATAATAACCCTGAGTACGCCATATCTGACGCGCCATCATGAG
>DPWF01000346.1:3934-5191 GCA_003526435.1 Chitinophagaceae bacterium
CCATGATGCAGTAAATAATTTTTATCTTTTGCTGATGCACCTGCTAAACGGATACTGTCTTTTGCGGCAAAAGCAACCAGTTGCTGCCACTCGGCTTCACCTGGTACAAATCCTTTATTCAATGCCTCAGGTGTTTTAAAACTGCTGAATTTTTGTTGTTGACTGAGGTATAAGCGATAGACAAAATTGTTCATCGTATTCTTGAAATACATAGCCGTTAATGCAGTGTCGAGTTTCGTTGTATCATACGCTACAAATACATCCGGCGTAATACCTCCACCGCCATACACCATTCTTCCACCCGGCGTTTTATACGATTTTCCTGCAGGCTTCACTGTATCTGCTTTTACCAGTTCACCATTGTGCCAGCGACCCACCAGTTCTTCTTCATATTTAGCTTTTCCATTGCTGTATGGTTTTTGAATATTTCTACCCAGTGGCGTAAAATACCTCGCAATGGTAAGTCGTACAGCACTGCCATCAGATAACTGAAACTGCTGTTGTACCAATCCTTTACCAAATGAACGTCTGCCAATGATCGTGGCCCTGTCCCAATCCTGCAAAGCCCCACTCAACACTTCACTTGCAGAAGCCGATGTTTCATCCACCAGCACTACCAGTTTCCCTTTTTCAAATAAACCGTCGCGTTTACAACGGTATTCCATTTTAGGAACATGTTCTCCTTCGGTATACACAATCAGTTTATCTCCATCCAAAAACTCATCTGCTATATCTGTTGCTTCTTTTAAAAGACCTCCGCCATTTCCACGCAAATCAAGAATCAGTTCTTTCATACCCTGCGCCTGCAGTTTTTCTAACTGCTGCATAAATTCTTCATAAGTGGGTTCGCCAAAACGATTGATGCGTATAAAACCCTTACCCGGCTCAATCATGTAAGAAACGTCTACCGTAGGAACAGGGATGGTTCCACGCTGAATTGTTACTTTTTTTTCTGCATTACCACGCAACAATGTTACCTGTACTTTAGAGTCAGCAGGACCACGCAAAACCGATCTTACCCTATCCGGTTTTATTTTAACACCGGCAATCATAATACTATCATCAACTTTGATAAATCTGTCACCCACCTGTATACCTGCTTTTTCCGAAGGTCCTCCTTTCATCACCGTAACCACATGTACCGTATCACTGAACAACTGGAACTCCACACCAATGCCCTGAAAATTCCCCATCAGTTCTTCATTTACTTCCATCAGGTCTTTTGCGGGGATATAAACTGAATGCGGATCTAACTTC
>DPWF01000346.1:5201-6139 GCA_003526435.1 Chitinophagaceae bacterium
CTCATCTGCCGCCACCTGCGTAATGCTGTCGGCTTCTACTGGATCAACATATTTGGTCCTGATCAGTTCAACCAGTTCCTGTAAGGCACTCCTGTTATTCAGGCTGAGAAAACGGCCGCCCTGCGATTTATCTCTCAACTGGTAGCCAATCATCATACCCAATACCATCACCAAAGCAAAAAGAATAGGTAACCATACCTTTAACTTGTTATTTCCCATGTTGCAAATATCTGTATTTCGTAATGAAGTTCTTTTTTTGTTAAGGATGAGTGGCTAACAGGCATTAGTAATACAATGATTCGATAAAATGGGTTGATTTCTCATTAAAATTTTCGTACTTCGTGACTTCTTGTATTTTTTCGGTTTCAAAAAGATGATATGCCTGTAAGATTAATCGCTGATAGTGGTGCCACGAAATGTGAATGGTGTGTTCTGGACAATGGCAAAAAAGTCAAAACCATCATTACCCAGGGTATCAGCCCCTATTTTCTTACCGGTCCTCAAATTACCGAGTTACTGGAAAAGGAACTCATCCCCAAACTCAAAAAGTTCCAGGTTAAAGAAGTTTTTTTTTATGGAACAGGCCTCGCCAATCCTAAAAATGTTACCGTCGTAAAAGCAGTGCTCAAAAAATTATTCCCATCGGCCAAAACCGAGGTTCAGAACGACCTTTTGGCTGCGGCACGGGCACTTTGCGGAAAGAATAAAGGCGTTGCCTGCATATTGGGCACGGGCGCCAATTCCTGCTTTTACAACGGCAGGAAAATGGTGAAAAACAGTCCGGGACTTGGTTATATACTTGGCGATGAAGGCAGCGGAGCTTATCTCGGGAAAAAAGTCATTCAATACTATCTCTACAATACTTACGATGAAGAGCTGAGGGCACGTTTTGAAAAAAGATTTCAGGTAACACCCATGGAAATACTTGAAAACGTGTA
>DPWF01000346.1:6183-7710 GCA_003526435.1 Chitinophagaceae bacterium
CCTGGCATCCTATGCCATTTTCCTGGCAGAAAACAGGGGGCATTACATGATTGAGAATATTATTGAAGACGGGTTAAACGATTTCTTTTTTACACATCTCTATAAATACAGGGAAAGCTGGACCCACCCCATTCATTTTGTGGGCAGCATCGCATTTGGTTTCAAAGATGTATTAAAAGACCTTTGCAACACGTATGAANNGAATATCACCGCTAAAAAAGCATTATGGCTGAGTTTATTAAAGTAACAGAACAAACTTCAACGTACAGACACCTGGAGAAAATGTCGATACAGGAACTGCTGGTTAATATCAATAACGAAGATAAAATGGTTCCCCATGCTGTGGAAAAAGCCATTCCCCAGATTGAAAAACTGGTAGCCGCCATCGCCGATAAAATGCTGGCCGGTGGGCGTTTATTTTATATTGGTGCAGGTACCAGCGGCAGATTGGGTATTGTAGATGCCAGTGAATGTCCGCCAAGTTTTGGTGTACCATACGGACTGGTAATTGGTCTTATAGCCGGTGGCGACAAAGCCATCACACAGGCTGTTGAATTTGCAGAAGATAGTACCGAACAGGGTTGGGCCGATTTACAAAGACATTTTGTAAGTGATAAAGATGTGGTGGTGGGTCTGGCAGCAAGCGGCACTACTCCTTATGTAATCAGTGCGTTGAAAGAATGTCGCAAGCATGGCATCATTACCGGAAGCATTAGCTGTAACCCCCATACACCTGTTTCAAGAGAAGCCGATTTTCCTGTTGAAGTGGTAGTGGGTCCTGAATTTGTAACAGGAAGTACTCGTATGAAAAGCGGTACGGCACAGAAACTGGTACTGAACATGATCTCCACTTCTGTTATGATTCAATTAGGACGTGTAGAAGACAATAAGATGGTAAACATGCAACTGAGCAATGTGAAACTGGTTGACAGAGGTGTGAAGATGGTGATGGAAAAATTAAAACTTACCGAATACGAAGTAGCCAAAGACCTGTTACTGAAACATGGCAGCGTGAAAAAAGCCGTTGAAGCAGCAGGCTGATTGATCAGAAGAATAACCAACAGAGAAATGTTCAATATCCATTAATTTGGAAATTCGATATTTCTCTGTTCGACATTGGAAATTTTCATGGCATGCACGACATTGAACCTTTTTATAACTGGCGGCATATTTATATTTCGGAAGAAGACCAGCGTTCCCCTTTTTTCGGCCGTTCCTATAGTGAGTTTGAATTTTCACAAACGGTTTACAATTATTATATACATCCACAATGGGATGATTTTGGCAGCCGCACGCTTTACCTGAAAGTAATTTATGTTGACTATGAGGAAGGGTATGCGGTAATAGAGCTAATAGGAGAGTGGAACGATGCAGTGGAAAATGATATTATGGAATTGAAGCGGGAGGTGCTCGAAAAATTCATGGATGAAAATATATATAAGTTCATCCTGATAGCTGAGAATGTCCTCAATTTCCATAGCGGCGATGCGGATTATTATGAAGAACTGTTTGAAGAAGTAACGGATG
>DPWF01000262.1:0-10360 GCA_003526435.1 Chitinophagaceae bacterium
GTTTTCACATTATAGTGCCGGTAATCTTTTTTGCTGGGTAACCCATCTCTGAAACAAACCATGGCCGAAACCGGGTAAGCTCCTTGAAAATTGGAGTTGTCAAAACACTCTATATGAACAGGCACTTCCTGTAAGTGTAAATAGGATTGTAATTCGTACAATACTTTTTTCTTTTCGATATCAGAGCTGCCTTCGAGGTGTAATATTTTTTTTCTTCTCAATTCATCTTTGAAATAGTTCACATTCTTCAGTGCCAGATCGAGCAGTTTCTTTTTATCACCTGCTTTCGGAACAGTAATGCTGATAGCCGTATCGGGGTACTCAATTTCAAAAGGTACAATGATCTCTTTGGCGATGCTGTTAAAATCGGTCCTGATACGGGCAACCGCAAAACTCAATACTTCCTGTTCCGTTTCTTCCAGTTTGGGTTCAAGTGGTACTGTATGTGTTTGTACAATGGTACCGTTAGATACCATGAGATAGCTTACATAGGCAAGCTCATCGTCTTTCAGAATGGCAAATACATCCACACTGTTTAAGTGTTTGCTCACAATAACCGAGCGCGACTGGTAGCTTTCCAGGTGTTCAATTTTTTTACGCATCAACTCTGCTTTCTCGAATTCGAGTTGTGCAGCGTGTTGCTGCATCTGTGCTTTAAAATGTGCAATAACAGAACCCAGGTTGCCTTTCAGCATATTTCTAACCTGCTGCAGGCTCTCTGCATAAGCGGCGGCATCCTGTAAACCTTCGCAGGGGCCTTTGCAATTGCCGAGGTGATATTCGAGACAGACTTTAAACTTGCCTTTTTTGATATGCTGATCGCTCAGGTTGAGTTTACAGGTACGCAGTGGAATATATTGTCTGATAAAAGCAATCAGTTCACGCACTTTGCCTGCAGAGGTAAATGGTCCCAGGTATTCAGAACCATCATTTATTTTTTTCCGGGTTAAAAAGATCCGGGGAAAGGGTTCTTTTTTGATGACGATATAAGGGTAGGTCTTATCGTCTTTCAGGTTGATGTTAAAGCGGGGCTGGTATTCTTTAATAAGCGAGTTCTCCAGTAGAAAGGCATCCTGTTCGGAATCTACAATGGTAAACTCAATTTTCCTGATACGCTGAACCAGCTCATGGGTTTTATAAGTGGTGAAGGTTTTGGAAAAATAAGAAGATACCCTTTTGCGCAGGTCCTTGGCCTTACCCACATACAATAACACATCCTCAGCATCAAAATACTTATAGATGCCGGGTTGATGTGGAATGGTATGAGCGCGTTGCTGAAATTCCTGTTGTGTCATACTGTTTTATTCATTCTCCATCTGAAGCCTTGTCCCATTTTACTTCAGTTCGTTCCTGTCGGTTATAACCACCGGGTACCGAAAACGAACGGTTAATCTGAAAACCTTTAAAAGCCCGCCAGTTGTGTTGCTCCTGTATACTGGTATCGCCTTTACGGGTAAATGACCTGATGAAAATACGTTTTACCTGGTTGGTTTGTTCATCGAGTAATACATCGACTCCCTGAACAGGTGCTTTATGGTTTACTGCGGTATAGCTTAAGGTATAGCTATTGGTACCTGCATCCTGGAACACTGTTTCCCGGTAATTCTTTTTATCATTTGGATTACTGATATCTTTTGCCCTGAACTCCTGAACCAGTTGTACGAATTGTACGCTGTCTAACAGCGCCGAATCCTGCACACCATTAATATTATGATATACAAAAACAGGTTTCTTTAAAAGAAAGACCTGTTTAACCTGTTCTTCAAAAAAACTACCGGTGGAAAAAAATTGTGTACTGTCTGGTGAAGCCTGTAACTGTGTTTCGGGTGTTTTTGTTTCGCCGCAGGATACGAGTAGAATAATGATGAGTAGCGAAAAACAAGTCGACAGAATTTTCATGGCGTAAAATTATTCAAACAAAATGTAAAAAAGCCATCTGCCTCAGGCGGATGGCTTTTTATAAAAAGCTAGTTTGGGTTTATTGTATAGCCTTCGTAAGGCCGATACGCATTCCGTAGTCTAACAGGTATTCTTTAATCGGATACTTGTTAGAGAAAGTAGGCAGGTGCTGATAACGAATCTGTGGGCCAAGCTGCCAAATGGTTTTGCCCGATGAATAAGTAAGGTTAAAGCCAACATTGGTATTGATGTTCCATTTCCTCACAAAATCATTTCCATCGGCATAATGCCTGTAGTCGGTTGATAAGAGGTATACATTTTTATTCAGGTTCAGTGTTGGCTGCACAGAAGCTTCAGCATTCATACCAAGATGTTTACCTTTCAATACCTGCCATTGTAAACCAATGGGTACTGAAAGTTGGTACACTTTATTGGCCAGTTCGGTTTGTTTATAACCCACATTGTTATTGTAAGGAGAGTAGCGGGTAATATTTTCAATACCGTTAAAATTAATCAGTGAAATAGTGGCACGGTCATAAGTGCTCGACTGGAACGTTTCGATCTGGTAATGACGGATATTCAGTTGTAAACCCGTTTTCAGTTTTAAACGATCGCTGATATTATATAAAACGGCAAACCCTATTTCCATACCCACTGCAGGGCGATGGCGTACGACTTCATTTACATTCGCTGGCTGATTCAAAGGTGCATTTACAGGTAAAGCAGCAGAAGCAGCAGGCTGAATAATATCTTTTACTTTTTCGTCAGATAATCTGCGATAGCTGGTAGATGGTGTGATATAAAACTGGAACCCGAATTTCGATAATTTTCTTGGCGATAACTTCTTCGAAACTGAACTGCTGGCAGTTTTCAGGTTCTCAGTGATTAAAGGATATTTTTCTTCTTTGTCTTCTGTTGCGGCATCAGCATTAACAGCATCCTCTTTTGCAGTAAGCACAGCCTCATTATTGTTCAGTGCTTCTGTTGTTTCAGCAACAGTTATTGTGTTTAAGCTTACAATAGGAGTGGCATTCAGTACACGAATATTGCTGATATGTTTAGTTGTAACAATGCTGCTTTTCGGAGCCTGTGTATTGATAATGGTGGATCCCGGAGTTATATTATCAATTGTATTTGCCAGCAGGTCATCATTTGTGGCATCGAGTTCTGCAATAGTGTGGGTATTAATTGATGATGGAGCCAGGGTATTAAAATACTGCCTGCTTTTTTCATGGGCGGCATGATTGGCAGCAATAGCTTGCTGTTGACTTGTGTGAACATTCGGAACCGACAATGGTTGCAGGTGTACATTCTGTTGCTGTGTACTTAAAACAGTACTCAGTGTAAGTGCAGTAATAATAAATACAGAAATAAAAGTAAGTGCATGCCAGGAGCGGTATCCATGAAGTTCCGTACGTATGTTGTTCCATACATGATCCGATGGATACATACGGTGCTGTTTTACTTCATCTTGTAAAAACTGCTCAAACTCGTCGTCCTGGTACATCTTCTTATCCATATCAAACAGCGGCTATGTTTTATTAAACGCAGTAAGCCACTGAAAATCCTGTTTTGGTGCTTCGATGATCTTTTTACGGATCAATATAGTTTCAAGCATTGCTTTGGCACGGGTGTACTGGCTACGGCTGGTACTTTCCTCAATGTCGAGCATAATGCCTATTTCTTTATGACTATAACCTTCCAATGCATAAAGGTTTAAAACCGTTCTGTAACCTACAGGTAATAAACGTATGCATTCAATGATCTGTCTTGCCTGCATGATGGATGGTACCGTTTCTTCTTTCACATGTACCGTATTGGCATAACTGATATCAAGACTCTCATTGAACTTTTTATGTTTCTTCAGAAAGTTGATACAGGTATGAACAATGATACGTCTGATCCATCCCTCAAATGCGCCTTTGTTCTGAAATGTATGTATCTGGGTAAATACTTTAATGAACCCTTCCTGCAGCATATCTTCCGCGTCTTCGCGGTTGGGTGCAAAACGGTAACACACACTCAGCATTTTTGGGCTGAACCGGTTATACAACTCGCGCTGAGCGGCAGCGTCGTTTTGTAAACAGCCTGCAATAATAGCCTGCTCCGTCATGAAGGGGTAAAATAGTTTACCCTAAATATAGACATATTTTGCCTTCCGATGCTGCATTGCTTCACCGAATTGTATCTGTGTAAATATTAAGTGAGGATTAATTCGGGCATTGAACGGATGAAAACCGGTTAANNAATTTTCATCTAATAAGCTGATTCTCATCGTCCTATTTAAAACCTGCAGATGGAAGATATATCTACCCTGGCATCAGTAAGTCCAAAAGCAGTGGCAGAAGCAGACATGCCGCCACCAACAACGGGTCTAGCACCTTATACCGGTCCATGGACCGAGGCAGAAGTAATTCACCTTCTCAAGCGCGCACTCTTTGGGGCCAAAAGAAGTGATATTGCCTATTTCCAGTCACTTACCTGTGCCCAGGCTGTCGATGCGCTGTTAACCATTCCTCCCGATGCACCGGCACCCCCGGTAAAAGAATATGCCACACCGGCAAACGCTACTACACCCGATACCAATATTCTTCAGGGCGATACTTGGGTAAATGATGCCAACAACGACGGAGCAGTGGGTAGCCTGCGCAGGGCTTCCTTTAAAAAATGGTGGATGGGATTGATGATCAGGCAGGAAAGAAACCTGCGCGAAAAAATGACCCTGTTCTGGCATAACCATTTTGCTACAGAAAGTACCGATATCAATGCCCAGTTTGTATATAAGCATCACGCACTCTTAAGAAGTTATGCAGTGGGAAACTTTAAGGCCCTGGTAAAAGCAGTTACACTTGATCCGGCCATGCTGGTATATCTCAACGGACAACTCAACCAGGCGGTGGCGCCCGATGAAAATTATGGACGCGAACTGCAGGAACTTTTCTGCTGTGGTAAGGGACCCGGCTCACAATACACCGAAGAAGATGTACAGGAATCGGCAAGGGTATTAACCGGGTGGAGAAACAATGCCAATACCATCTCTTCTTTTTACGACAATAACCG
Organism: Chitinophagaceae bacterium; assembly: GCA_003526435.1. Taxonomy (GTDB): domain Bacteria; phylum Bacteroidota; class Bacteroidia; order Chitinophagales; family Chitinophagaceae; genus Sediminibacterium. The sequence continues at coordinate 4,960 of DPWF01000262.1, forward strand.
GCACGATAAAAAAGATAAACAGTTCTCTTCCTTTTACAACAACACCATCATCACAGGGAAAAACGGACCCACTGCCGGTGAGGAAGAACTGGATGCCATGCTCAATATGATTTTCGCTACCAATGAAGTGGCTGAATACATGTGTCGCAGGTTTTATCGCTGGCTGGTATATTATGATATTGATGAGACCGTGGAGAATAACATCATCAAACCATTGGCAGTCATTTTCCGTAACGCCAATTATGAAGTGGCGCCCGTATTACGGACCTTGTTGATGAGCGAACACTTTTTTGATATTCTCTCTCGCGGATGCCAGATTAAAAGTCCGGTTGATTTAGTGGTAGGTGTTTGCCGGGAGTTTGAAATTCCTTTTCAACCCGATACGGATTATGTTACCAATTATGGGCACTGGAACTATCTTGTAAACCAGGCTGCCAATCTGCAGCAGAATATTGGAGATCCCCCCGATGTTAGCGGATGGAAAGCCTATTACCAGGAACCACAGTTCTATGAAATGTGGATCAACAGCGATACACTCCCCAAACGCAACCAGTTTACCGATACCATGATCATGAACGGGTACACATTTGCCGGAACCAAAATGGTGATTGATGGCGCAGAACTGGCAAAAGCATTCTCTAACCCCGGCGATCCCAATCAACTGATCAATGATTTTACAAAACTGATGTATCGTATTGATTTATCTGACGCATCAAAAGCACAGATCAAAAAAGATATACTACTGGGTGGACAGTCGCAGGATTATTACTGGACCAATGCATGGGATCAGTTTATCAATAATCCGGGTGATATGGCCAATACCACCACGGTGAGAAATTATATCCGCGACCTGCTTAAATACTTAATGAATCTTGCCGAGTACCAACTCGCTTAAAACCTGAATACTATGAGAAGAAGGAACTTTTTACGCAATTCTGTGCCTGTGGGTGTGATGCTGCCTTCATTGATCAACGGTATGACGGTTAAAGCATTTGGTGCAGAATCATTGCTCATGCAGGGACTGTTTCCGCCTACTACAGAAACAGATCATGTACTTGTGATTGTTCAGTTGAATGGTGGTAATGATGGATTGAACACGGTAATACCATTGGAATATTTTCCTAACTATATCCGTGCCCGTTCCAACATGTATATCCCGCAGCAAAAAGTACTGAATCTGGCAGGTACCGATAAAGTGGGTTTACATCCATCTATGACGGGTATGCAGGCTTTGTTTAATGATGGGAAGATGAGTGTGATTCATTCTGTTGGTTATCCGCAACCCAATTTCTCTCATTTCCGTGCCACTGATATCTGGATGAGTGCCAGCGATAGCAAGGAAGTAGTAAACAGTGGATGGACAGGCAGGTATCTGAGTTATGAGTATCCCAATTTCCCGAATGGTTATCCCAACAGCTCTATGCCCGATCCGTTGGCCATACAAATTGGTTCAACCACATCACTCGCCTTACAGGGGCCGGCGGTGAGTATGGGTATGAGTATATCGAACCCGAATAATTTTTATAACCTCATTAGTGGTGTACAGGATCCGGCACCCAATACACCTGCGGGAAAAGAATTGACTTATATCAGGCAGGTGGCACAGCAAACTACGGAGTATGCAGCAAGTATTAAAGCGGCATCTGCAAAAGTTACGCAACAGGCCGAGTACCCGAATAATTCACTGGCATCGCAGTTAAAGATTGTGGCAAGACTGATTGCAGGTGGACTGAAGACAAGAATTTATATGGTGAGTTATGGTGGCTTCGATACACATTCTGCGCAGGTAAATTCAACCGACACTACTACCGGCTCACATGCCAACCTCCTGAAAAATGTAAGTGATTCCATCAAAGCATTTCAGGACGATTTGAAATTACAGAAAGCGGAAGACCGCGTAATTGGTATGACTTTTTCTGAGTTTGGCAGAAGAATTAAAAGCAATGGTAGTATTGGTACCGACCATGGTTCAGCCGCACCCATGTTTGTATTTGGTAAAAATGTAGATGCCAGTGTAATCGGTGATACACCCAATATACCTGTAACAGCGAACTTTAATGATAACCTCCCTTTTCAATACGATTTCAGAAGTGTATATGCCACGCTCTTAAATAAATGGTTATGTGTAGACGCAAAGGACCTGGACCAGATTATGCTGAAAAATTTTCAGACACTTCCTATCATCAATTCACTCGCCTGTAATAAATCGGTCAACCTGTCGGGCGAAAGTTTTGTAACCAATTATCCGAATCCGTTTACCAATACTACCAATATCAGTTTTAAAACGGCAGGCGGACATACACTCATTCAGGTTATGGATACCATGGGTAGGGTGATTGCCAGTTTAACCGATCGGGAATATGAGGCCGGTAATTATAATGTAGTCTTCGATGGATCAAGGCTGCCACCGGGTATTTATTATGCACGTTTTCAGAATATGACCATTCAGCAGGTACGTACCATGATCAAAGTGCGGTAAAAATCGGTGAATTTTTTGCAACAATGATGTATTTTTTGAATCAGAACTATATATTTGCAACATAGTAGCAAAAACATATAGTATGAACAGATCATTCAGATGCATCATGGTTACGGTTTTTTTGTTATGGGGTGTATGGGTATCGGCCATGCCCGAAACGGCCCCGCCAAAAGGAAAGCTTACGGGTAAAGTGGTCGACATCAAAGGACAGCCATTACCGGGTGCGGCTATTTATATTCATGAGGCGCGCACCGGAACGGTGGCAGGAATGGATGGCCAGTTTACCACACCTGAAGTGCCGGTGGGTAAATACCTGGTAGAAATATCGTTTCAGGGATATGCCAGTTTACTGGAAATAATGACCATCGCAGAGAATACCGCTTCTACTGTTTTTACACTCAAAGAAACATATGCGGAACATGATGCGGTAACCGTTACCGGTGTGGCATCTGCTACCAAAGTAAAACAATCTGCACAGCCTGTATCCATCATCAAAAAGGGAGACATGCTCAGGTCATCTTCCACCAATATCATCGACGCATTGGGAAAATTGGTGCCCGGGGTTGCATCATTATCAACCGGGCCTGCCATCAGCAAACCTGTAATCAGGGGTCTGGGTTACAACCGTGTTGTAACCATACATGATGGTATTCGTCAGGAAGGGCAACAATGGGGTGATGAACATGGTATTGAAATAGATGAATACAGCCTGCAGCGCGCAGAAGTATTAAAAGGGCCAGCTTCATTATTATATGGCAGCGATGCGATGGCAGGGGTACTTCATCTCATTACCAATGTTCCTGTTGAACAGGGAACTGCAAGGGGAAACCTGTTGGGCGCATTTAATGATAACAATGGATTACGTGCCTTAAGCGCTAATCTCGCAGCACACGATCAATCTGGTTTTAACTGGAATATTTATGGCACCAGTAAATCGGCTGCCGACTACAGGAATAAATATGATGGTCGTGTATTCAACAGCCGCTTCAAAGAAAATAATTTCGGTGGTTATCTTGGTATCAATAAATCATGGGGATACAGCCATTTACTCATCAGCAGCTTTAACCAGAAACTGGGTGTGGTAGAGGGAGCAAGAGATGCAGCCACGGGTGCTTTTCTTATTTTTCCTGAATCGCCATCTGAACGTGTAGCTAGTACTGATGAGCTGAACAGCAGACAGTTTTATACACCCGGACAAAATATCAATCATTTTAAAATAGCATCAGATAACAATATTGCTGTTGGTGCCGGCAGATTGGCATTGAATCTTGGTTTTCAGCGTAACCAACGTAAAGAGTTGGGAGATCCTGATGCACCTACTGTTCCGGAATTATATTTTGATCTGAAAACAGTAAACTATAATGTTCAATACCACGCTGCAGAAAAAAATGGATGGAGAACAGCCTATGGTATCAATGGAATGTTCCAGCAAAATAGAAACCTCGCAGAAGAAGTGCTGATACCTGAATACAACCAGTTTGATGCAGGTGCATTTATCTACACCAAAAAAACATTTCAGCAAAACCTTACATTGAGTGGTGGTATACGTGGCGATTACAGGCGTGTAACAGGAAAAGGATTGATGGAAGGAACAGAAGTAAAGTTCACCGACTTTACAAAAAACTTCAGCAATTTTAGTGGTAGTGTTGGGTTAAGTTATAATGCTAATAAAGATGTTACACTCAAACTCAATGTAGCAAGAGGTTACAGGGCACCTTCTGTTTCTGAACTGGGTAGCAATGGTGTACATGAAGGAACAGATCGGTACGAGTTTGGTGATACCAACCTGAAAACAGAAACCTCAATTCAGTTCGATGCGGGTGTTGAAATAAATACTGAACATGTAAGCATCAACTTCAATGGCTTTTATAACAAGATCCAGAACTATATTTTCTACAGTAAACTAACAGCAGCCGGTGGCGGCGATTCTCTGGTGAATGTAGATGGAACAGATGTAACTGCATTTAAATTCAGACAATCAGGTGCCTCGCTTGCCGGCTTTGAAATGAATGTAGACCTGCACCCGCATCCACTCGACTGGCTGCATTTTGAAAACAGTTTCTCCCTGGTAATGGGTCAGTTTGGTCAGCCTATTGACGGTAGTAACCGTTTACCATTTATTCCGTCACCCCGTTTACAAAGCGAGCTGCGGGCTGATTTCAAAAAAGCGGGCAAAGGTCTGGGTAGCTTATACTTCAAGGTTGAGATGGATAATGTAAGCAGACAGAGCCGCATCTTTACCGGCTACAATACCGAAACAGTAACAGATGGTTATACATTGTTCAATATTGGTGCAGGAACTGATGTGTTACACAAAGGAAAAACACTGTTCAGTCTGCACGTAGGGTTGAATAATATTACCGATGTAGCTTACCAGAACCACTTGAGCAGGTTAAAATATACCGATACCAATAATGCCACAGGCCGAACAGGTGTATTCAATATGGGTAGAAATTTTAGCTTAAAATTAAATGTGCCTATCGGGTTTAAATTGTAATTTAAAAATGTATTGAGCAGCTATCGACTATCCGGAATCATCTTAATCATCTACCAATAGTTTCACGGCGATATTGTAAAATGTAAAACTTCTCATGTGCGTTAAATATATTAACGCATACCCGGTAAATGGTATATTCTTATACGTATTACCGGGATTTTTTTCCTTCGATCCTGACTCCGGACTTAAGTCCGGAGCCAGAATCACCCTNNTTCTTCCTTGTTTCTTGATCCTTGATTCTTCCCAGCAGTTTCTTATTTTTAAGCATGGAGATCAACCTCAACACCCCCGCGCTTCTGTTTCCAGCCATCAGTCTGATTATGCTGGCTTATACCAATCGCTTTCTTTCCTTATCAAACAGGATCCGTAACCTGCACGATAAATACCAGAGCCATGAACAGAAACATATTATTCATGGGCAGATA
>DPWF01000262.1:10367-10673 GCA_003526435.1 Chitinophagaceae bacterium
TAAAAAATCTCCGTTATCGTTTAAAGCTTATTAAGAACATGCAGGCACTAGGTGTAATAACTTTTTTAGGATGCATTATCTGTATGTATCTTATTTACACCCAATATATAATAGCAGCTAATGTGGTATTTGCCATCAGCCTTATCTGCTTTGCTTCATCACTGTTTCTTTCACTCATCGAAATACAACTCAGTACCAAGGCCCTCGAACTGGAGCTCAGCGATATGGAAGGACTCGAAGATCCTTCTGTGATTGAGTATTTTCGTAAGAAATTCGGGAGGGATTAATTTGAAAATTTGGGAATTT
>DPWF01000262.1:10736-10934 GCA_003526435.1 Chitinophagaceae bacterium
CATTTTCAAATCTTCAAATTTTCATATTAGCACATTTTTACGTTCTCCTATCTGCTGTCTCCACATGGCATAGTACAAACCTTTTTCGTTGAGTAGCGATTGGTGGTTGCCGGTTTCAACTACCTGTCCTTTTTCCAATACATAAATGCGGTCGGCATGCATGATGGTACTGAGGCGGTGGGCAATCATAACAGTAAT
>DPWF01000214.1 GCA_003526435.1 Chitinophagaceae bacterium
GCCATATCAATTTCTGCAGGGCTAAAATCGCCTTCAGGACCTATACAGATGATCTTATCCCTGGCAAGCGCTGATCCGGTAAGTATATGTTTCTCTGTATCCAGGCAATGGGCAATATATTTATTACCACTACCAGCCTTGCTAATCCATTCTTTAAAGTGCACAGGTTCTGTCAATTCGGGCAACCAGCTCTGCTGGCTTTGTAACATGGCAGCTACCAGTATTTGCTGCATACGGTCGAAACGAAAGCGGGTATGTTCTGTACGGGTACAAATGAGTGGAATGATTTCAGTGATACCAATCTCGGTTGCCTTTTCTAAAAACCATTCAAAGCGACTCGCATTTTTCAAAAGCGAAATGGCAATGCTGATTTGTTTTTCTGGTGCAGGAACAATGGTTTCTTTTTCAATAACAACGGTACAATGTCTTTTATCTTCCTGGGCAATACTTGCGGTGTACAAGCCGCCTTTTCCATTGGTAAGTTCAAGTGCTTCTCCCGATTTCATTCTCAGTACCTGAATACAATGCCTGCTCGTTTCCTCACTCAACTGAAAATGCGTGGAAGTAAATGCAACAGATGGTTCAAAGAAGTAAGGTAAAGCCATAATTGTTCAAACTACTTTCTTATTACTTATTTCCTATTCCTTATTTCTTATTTAAAACGGCGCGTCATTATCTGTATCAAATCCTTCATCAAAATCACCGCCATTCATTTTGCTACCTTTCTGGATAAAGAGTTTACCTCCGTCGCCTGCTGCTGCCGATCCCCCGCTGGTGGGTAGTGTGCCCGGTGCAACGGGTTTCCAGCTACCTCCGCCAAATCCGCCACCATCTGCTTCCCATTCTTCAAATTTCTGAATCTCGAGTTTGGCGCGCAGTTTAATGGTTTCCAATGAACCATTACGGTGTTTGGCTATACGTATATGTGTTTCACCATGTGTACTTTCACCCATCTCATTGTTCATCACCTCATAATATTCAGGGCGATAAATAAACATTACCATATCGGCATCCTGTTCAATGGCACCCGATTCACGAAGATCGCTCAACTGAGGCATCTTGCTTTCTTTACGTGTTTCTACGGCACGACTTAACTGGCTCAATGCAATGATGGGAATGCCGAGTTCTTTGGCCAGTGCTTTCAGGTTTCGGGAGATATTACTGATTTCCTGTTCACGGTTATTGTTACGATCGCCACTACCACTCATTAACTGCAGGTAGTCGATGATGATGATACCAACGTTGTGTTTATTTACCAGACGACGTGCTTTGGCACGAAATTCAAAAATGTTCAATGCAGCGGTATCATCGATATAGATGGGCGCTGTTTCCAGTTTTTTGATACCCTTGCTGTGTAATTGCTGGTATTCATAATCTTCCAGTTTACCACGGCTGATCTTTTCCATTTTAATCTCACTCTCTGCACTCAGAATACGTTGTACCAACTGTGCAGCGCTCATCTCCAGTGAGAAGAAACCAACCGGAATGGGCTTGGTAGGGTGTAAAGCCGCATTACGCGCAAGGTTTAAGGCGAAGGCCGTTTTACCCACAGACGGACGTGCCGCCAGGATGATAAGATCGGTTGGCTGCCAGCCATAGGTAATACGGTCAAGCGTGGCAAAACCACTCGGCACACCTGAAATATCTTCTGTTTTGGTACGCAGCTCATCAATACGGTTGATGGTTTTGGCGAGTACATTACCAATGTCTTCAAAATTCTTTTTAAGGTAGTTATTGGTGATGTTGAACATTTTTGTTTCGCTGTCGTCGAGCAAATCAAAAACATCGGTGCTGTCTTCATAAGCATCACCAATAATTTCACCACTGATGCGTATCAGTTCGCGCTGAATAAATTTCTGTAATACAATACGCGCATGTGCATCAATATTGGCGGTAGATACAACAGCATTGGTTAGTTTGGTAACATAGTACGGACCACCCACAGCATCCAACTGCTCACGCATTTTTAATTCCTCTACCACGGTGAGGATATCAATCGGCATACTTTTTTGCTGCAAGCCCTGCATGGCCCTGAAGATGAGCTGGTGTGCTTCTACATAAAAACATTCCGGTTTTACGATCTCTGTAACCGTATCGAATGCACTTTTTTCCAGCATGATGGCACCCAATACCGCTTCTTCCAGCTCTTTGGCCTGTGGCGGTACTTTGCCATATACCATAGTGCTGAGGTCTATCGCGGGTTTTCTTCTTTTTCGGTCTTTATTCAGGCTGGTCAGGTCCATCGTCGTAGCGCTTCTTTTAATTGGTTGTTAGTAAGAAACCTATCCGTATCCTCAGTGGCGGTTCCATGTTACGGAATTGTTACCTCGGCAGTTAGGGGGAGCGAATATGGCGTAGAATTTTTTCATCTTAAAATTTTTCTTTGCCATTTTTCATCCACAGCTATTCACAGTTCCACGCAGGTTATTCACTGCTCTATTCACACAAATTACAAAGCTTATCCCCCAAAATCAAAAGTTTTCCGCCTTTCATCACAGGAAATGCACAAACCGGTGTGCACAAAGAAATTTTCGAAAAAGAGGGTCAGGGAGAAAGAAAAAACGTAACTGGAGGAAGCTACTAGCTGCTAGCTTCTAGCTGTCAGATGAATTTGTTTTTTAGTATTTAGCACCTTCATAATAGAAGCAACATGTCGTTAAATAAAGGCTTGGAGCTAGCAGCTAGCAGCCAGCGGCTCAAAGCCAGCGGCTTTGCCGCTTATTATCCCTATTTTTACGCCCCGAAAAGAGCAACCGAATATGACCATTAGTTACAATTGGCTGAGTGAATATCTTCCCCGCACCATTGATCCAGAAGCTTTTTCAAAAATACTGACCGCCATTGGTCTGGAAGTAGAGAGCCTGGAAGCCTATGAAAGTATTAAAGGTGGGCTTAAAGGACTTGTTATAGGAGAAGTTCTTACCTGTGAGCCACATCCGAACGCAGATAAATTAAAAGTAACAACTGTAAATATTGGTACCGAAACACCCCTGCAAGTGGTTTGCGGCGCCGCCAATGTGGCTGCCGGACAAAAAATAGTGCTTGCAACAGTGGGTACCACTATTTATCCCATTAATGGAGAACCCCTGACCATGAAAGTGGCCAAAATTCGTGGGGTTGAAAGTCACGGCATGATCTGCGCCGAAGATGAAATAGGTGTTGGAACCAGTCATGATGGTATCATGGTATTACCCGCCGATACAGAAGCCGGTAAGCCTGCCGCCGATTTCTTTTCAACTTATTCAGACTGGATTTATGAAATAGGTCTTACACCCAACAGAATGGATGCAATGAGCCATCTGGGGGTTGCAAAAGATGTATGCGCCTATCTTACGCATCATGAACAGGAGACAAGACCAGTAACTCCATTTAGTAATGCATTTGCAGTAGATAATAATAAGTTACCCATCAGTGTAAAAGTGGAGAATATGGAAGCATGTCCACGTTATGCCGGTGTGAGTATCAGTGGAGTAACTGTAAAAGAATCTCCCGACTGGTTAAAAAATCGTTTGATGGCCATTGGACAACGACCCATCAATAATATTGTAGACATCACCAACTATATTTTACATGAAACAGGCCAGCCACTGCACGCTTTTAATGCTGATGCCATTGCTGGTGGGGAAGTGAGAAGCAAAAATATGTCTGAAGGAGCTTCTTTTGTTACACTTGATGAAAAAGAAAGAAAATTATCGTCAGAAGATCTGATGATCTGTAATGCCAGTGAAGGAATGTGTATTGCAGGTGTTTTTGGTGGCATCAAAAGTGGCGTGAATACAGCTACAAAAAATATTTTTCTGGAGAGCGCCTGGTTTCATCCGGTATCTATCCGTAAAACATCATTACGACATGGTTTGAGAACCGAGGCTGCAACACGATTTGAGAAAGGTGTAGATATTTCAAACTGTGTTCAGGTATTACAAAGAGCCGCTTTATTAATTAAAGAAATAGCAGGAGGCGCCATTTCCAGTGAAGTGGTAGATGTATATCCTCAGCCGCAACCAAAGAAAGAGGTAGCGGTAAAATACCACTATATTAAAAAGCTGAGTGGTAAAAATTATCATCCCGAAAATGTAAAGCGTATTCTCAAAGCACTGGGTTTTGAAATCGTGAAAGAAGATATTGATGAATTAACCGTATCAGTTCCCTACAGCAAACCCGATATCAGCATACCTGCAGATATTGTAGAAGAAATTATCAGGATCGATGGGTTGGATAATATTGACATACCTACCTCTATCACCATCAGTCCGGCAGTAGAACAACTGGGTATGAAAGAAGCGCTGAAAGACAAGATTGCCGGTTACCTGGTTGGTTTGGGTTTTGTTGAAATACTCACCAACTCTATCACCAACAGTAAATATTTTTCTGAAGAAGTATTGGGTGGTACGGTGAAAATGATCAATAACCTGAGTGCAGAACTCGATGTATTACGACCTTCCATGCTCGAAACAGGACTGGAAACCATTGCCTATAACCTGAACAGGAAAAACCAAAACCTGCAGTTGTTTGAGTTTGGTAAAACCTATGCCACAACAGGTGCAGGAGAATACGCAGAGGCGGAACATCTGTGTATTTATCTTACTGGTCAGGCACATGAAGCGGGCTGGAGAGAGAAACCCGGTGCTTTCGATATTTATTTTGGTAAAGGAATTGCAAAAGCCGTTGTGCAATTGGCTGGTATATCATCTGTTCAGTTACAGCCATCAGAAAACAATACAAATGTGCTGGCACTGTTTGCTGGCAAGCAACAGGTAGGAACAGTTACTGAAGTAGACAAAAAAACAATTGCTGCATTTGATATCAAACAAACGGTTGTGTTTATTGATATTGATTATGCGGCACTCACAAAAGCAGTACGCAAACAAAAAATTGTTTACCGGGAAGTAAGCAAGTTTCCTGCCATGCAACGCGATCTTGCCATGGTAGTTACTAATACCACTACGTATGCAGCTATTGAAAACGTGGTACAGAAATTGAAACTCTCCCGTTTACAGGAAATGCGTTTGTTTGATGTGTTTGAAAGCGATAAGCTGGGGGCAGGCAAAAAATCAATGGCCATCAGCTTCACTTTTGTGGATGAAGAGAAAACCCTTACCGACAAAGAAGCCGATGCCATGATGGGTAAACTCATACAGGGGCTGGAGAAGGAGTTGGGAGCGGAAATAAGAAAATAGTGGATGGTCCATAGTTTATAGTCGATAGTCCATGGACCATTGTATTGACTTATCGACTATAAACTATAAACCTCCTCGTGCATAACTCGTGCACTAAAAATGCAGTAACGCTTAAAAATGAAGTTAACTTAGAGAGATGGTAGATCTGGATCTGCACATAAAAACCGTACAGGATAAGCTTCAGTTGCTGCTGAAAAGTCACCAGGCGCTGGCCAGGGAGAACCAGCGTTTGCAGAAAGAATTGGAGAAAAGTCAGCAACAGTTGATACAACGCGATGAGCATGTGCATTCACTCCAGCAACAGATTGATGCGTTAAAACTGGGTACATCGGCGCATTCACCGGAAGAAAAAGTACTACTGGAAAAACGCATTAATGGCTACCTGAAAGAAATTGATAAATGTCTGGCCCTTTTAAATACCTGATCTCATGGCTGAATTAATACCGGTTAATATTGTGATTGCCGATCGTAGTTATAGACTGCGTATTGAGCCTGCCGATGAAGAAATGGTGCGTAAAACAGCCAATCTCATCAATGATAAGATTACAGAGTTCCGTAATAACCTGGCTGGTAAAGATATGCAGGACTATGTGGCCATGGTGCTGCTCTGGTTCGCCACCGAACAAAACCAAAGTGGTATTGAACTGGTGAAATGGCAGGAAGCTGCCGATAAACTCGGTAACCTCAGCCGTCAGCTTGATAAAGCCCTGGAGGAGGGACAATAGACCATAGTTCTTGGACCATGGTCTATGGACTATTCTCCAACTAACCGCCCTTATTTCACTTTTCTTCTACACATTTAATTATCTTCGCTTTTATCCGTTTACCTATAATGGTAAATTGTGATGTGTAATTGTGAACCAATGATTCTGAACTATTTAAAAATTGACCAACAACATGGAGACGATTGTCTTGATTATAACAGGAGCCGCATCATTGATCGTGGGGTTGATAGCAGGTAAATTTATTTTTGCCAAAAACACCCAAAAACAGGTTGATGATGCCCATTTACAGGCACAAAACATCCTCAAAGAAGCCGAACTCAGGGCAGAAACCCTTAAAAAAGAGAAACAGCTCGAGGCGAAAGAACGTTTTGTTCAACTGAAAGCGGAACATGAACGCGAGGTAAACGACCGTAACCGCAAAATCAGTGAGTCTGAAAACCGCGCCAAACAGAAAGAAATTTCTATTAACCAGAAAGAAGCGGCTTTAGACAAACAGATCAAAGAAAATGAGGCCATCAAAGAAAACCTCAACCGCCAGATTGAAGTAGTGAACCAGAAACGTACCGAACTGGAAAAACACCAGGAAGAACATATACGCCGTCTGGAGAAAATTGCAGGTCTGAGTGCAGATGAAGCCCGTGCCCAATTGATTGAAAGCCTGCGCCAGGAAGCACAAACAAGGGCGCTTTCCATGCAGCAGGAAATCATTGAAGATGCCAAGCAGAAAGCCAATAAGGAAGCTCGTAAGATTGTTATTCAGTCGATCCAGCGTACCGCTGCTGAACAAACCATTGAAAATACGGTTACCGTTTTCAACCTGGAAACAGATGAAATAAAAGGACAGATTATTGGCCGTGAGGGACGTAATATTCGTGCCATCGAAGCTGCAACAGGCGTTGACCTGATTGTGGATGATACACCTGAAGCCATCATTCTTTCTTCATTCGATCCATTGAGAAGAGAAATTGCCCGCCTGAGTTTACAAAGACTGGTAGCAGATGGACGTATTCACCCTGCCCGTATTG
>DPWF01000228.1 GCA_003526435.1 Chitinophagaceae bacterium
GATATTCATTCTTTAAAGCAGCAACCGCCCCATAAACCGTTACAGAAAAAATTACTGCTGAACTTAAACGATCTGGGTATTTATACCGATAATGTGGAAGGCATGAGTTTTGGTCCAATCCTTCCGAACGGAAAAAGAACTTTATGGATGATAGCCGACAATAATTTTTCCGCGGAGGAAAAAACACAACTCTTTTTATTTGAAGTGAACTGATTGGGATAGAACGGATGAAGTTGATAAACAGAATTAACAACTTCCTTTCTCCCTGTAAAAAAGAGTTACCACTATCTGAACCTTTCCTTAGGCAAAACTTTTTTGCAGGGAGAATAAGAGGGGCAAGAGAAAAGTCTAAGTAGTTTTGGGTTGTTATAGGTAAACTAAAGATTAATTATGTACCGCATTCTGCTGATCATTTTTGCTTTGCTGATTTTTATGGGCTGTGCCGAAAAAAGCGATAAGGGCAACCCTGTTGTGTTGATAGAAACAAAATATGGTGAGATAGAAATAGAACTCTACGTAGATAAAGCGCCAAAAACCGCCTCTGCCTTTTTAAGTTATGTGGATTCCGGTTTTTATGAGAACACATCATTCTATCGGGTGCTGAATATAAATAACCAGCCATCGAATGCACCCAAAACAGAAATTTTGCAGGGTGGATTGTGGCGTACCAAAAATGAAAAAGCAAGAAGTATTATGGGTATTCCGCATGAAAGTACCGGTACAACAGGTGTAAAACATAAAGATGGGGTTATATCAGTAGCCAGGCTGGCACCGGGAACCGCCAACTGTGAGTTTTTTATCTGTATTGATGATCAGCCCGGATTGGATGAAGGCGGAGAAAATGTAGAAGATAAGCTGGGTTATGCTGCATTTGGTAAAGTAATCAAAGGAATGAATGTTGTAAGAAAAATATATATGCAAAACGACCGCAATCAATACCTTGACCCACCTATAGCTATTTATAATATCAGGAGAAAGTGAGGCGCGTGAATAGTCAATCCTGAATGGTCAATGACTTATTCACGATTCAACTCATAAACTACTCATTTTCAGGTATTTTTTGTAAATTACGAGTAGCCTAATTTTACTATAATGCATACAGGGGGATTTCGGCTACGCTTATTTCTATTCATCATGCTATTTGCGCTGTGCAACGCAGGTCTTTTTGCACAGGAAACCGATACCACAAAGCAGGTTCAAACCGACAACAAGTTTGCTGATACAACAGGGGGTTATGGGTATATGTACCTGTCGACCACCTGTATTGAATGCAATCCCAAAGGTTCTGCGCACTATAAAAAGTTTGCCATCATCAGCGGCATTTATAAAGCAAAGGATTTTTATAGTGCGGTGGCAACGCGCTCGGTTGGACATTTCAAGAACAAATTTGAAAAACTGGGTTATTTCAAAAACAAAGTGACCCAGACCTGGAAATCGCCCCGGCTGTTTGCTTCACTTGAAGAGATCATTGAATATAAAAATGACCTGATCGCTAAACTGAAATCGGAAAACTATGTGGTGGTTTCGTTTGACGATCGAATCAATACCGAGGAGCTTGAACGCGAAGAATAGAACATATACAAGAGTTGGCCTTATTATAGTACCACTGATACTTGGAACATGGATCTATCTGAGAGGAAGAAAATATCCCGTGTTATTTGAAACCTGGTTCTATCAAAGCAAAGAAACAAGTTCTTTACCCGGATCAGGATGGATACCTGATTACCTATGGTGCGTTTCTCTGTGGTCTTGTTTTGTATGGGTATGGAAAGGCTGGAACAATATTCCGGTTTTGTGGAAATGGTTGTTGTGGCTGTTGATCATGCTGACAGAACTCTTGCAATGGACAGGCATCATACAGGGAACGGGTGACTGGATTGATTTGTTAATGTACCAATTGGCATTTTTTACCGTATATATCCTACACAAATCTGAACTGATATGAGAAACAAAAAAACCAACCTGCTGGCATCTTTAGTGCTAATGGCTTATGCTGCTTTGTATATTGCCAGCTCAGCACCAAAAGCGACCGCCCCTCCACCCGTACCAACTATTAAAGCGCCTGATTATGATTATGCGCCACCAGAAAAAGCACCTGCAAAATCGGCACAGGTGGTATTCCTGCTGGTTGATCCTGCTTATCAGGAGAAATTTGCGTATTCTAACTATAAAATATTCAGTGATTTTTCAAAAGCCATGGCCGCTGATTACAACGAATCATTGACCGCAAAAGGTTATTCTGTTCGCGGACCCTTTGAATATTACGATCAGGTAGTGTATAACGATAAGAAAGAAAGTGACCTGCTCTTACAGGTTGAAATTGATTTTGATATCAATGGTTCCAACGTAAACTGGAGCTCTTTCTCTGAATACGTGTCAGGTAAAGGACGATATGCTACTTACAGAACAGCCTATAAATACGCAGGCTTCTTTATCCTGTCCGGAAAAGTAAACCTGGTAGCTGCAGAGCCCCTTACCAAAGAGAAACTCTGGGCAAAAAGTATTCCGCTCAAACAAAAGCAGGTGTACATTGCACCGGTGTATAATACCCTGGAAAGAAGTTATAATGTGGGTTTCAGCCGCGATCCTGGTGTAATTAACCCTATGATCGAAGCCTTACAGGACTATTACAAACAGGTATTTAATACCTCCTGGAACCACCACGACCCCAATGAGCTGGCACCGCTGAAGAAAGAAGTGCTGGAAATAAGGGAGAAAAAGAAGTATTAAGAACAGAGAAACAGAGAAACAGACGAATGTTCAGGAGGATAACCTGAAAGTTGGATATTCGTCTGTTTCTCTGTTCTTCTGTTTAAACAAGCGGCCCAATCGGGCCGCTTTTGTTTTATTGCCACCGCCCCGAGACCCAGTCCCTAAACAGAAGAACAGAGAAATTTCGAAATTGAACATTCCTCTGTTTCTCTGTTCATCTGTTCCCCAAATTTTTTCGGGTAAATTGTGTAACATAGAGAAAGATCCTGCGATTAGATAACTACAAGTATTCAGGCAAACAGATTTGGAACAGGTTTTCACAATAAAACACGATGAGGTAGTGGAAAGGTGTAAAAGGGGCGATACGTCTGCTTTCACACAGTTGTACCACCAACATTCGAAGGAAGTGTACAATACTATTTTCCGGTTGGTACAACATACCGGGGAAGCGGAAGACCTGTTACAGGAAGTATTTGTGTCGGCTTTTCAGGCCATACACAAATTTGAAAATACGGGAGGATTCAGGGCATGGATCAAAAGAATTGCCATCAACCAGTCCATATCCTGGATGCGCAAACAGAAACTACGGATGGTAGAGCTGGATGATTCAAAATCGGTTGTTGCGGAAGAAGAAAGTATTGATGAGGCACAATTCAGCTTTAAAGTAGAAGAAGTAAAAAAAGCCATTGAAGAACTTCCCGATTCTTACAGGACCATTGTACAACTCTACCTGTTTGAAAATATACCACAGGAAGAAATTGCGACCATGCTGGGTATATCCTATAACAATGTTCGGATACAATACCACCGGTCGAAGCAAAAAATATTGAAAAGCCTTACAAAAGGAGGTGAAGCATGAAAACGAAACTGGAAAAATTTATAGAAGAAAACAGGTCTGCGTTCGATGACCGTGTTCCGGGAGCAGACGTGCTGGCGCGTATTCAACAAAGAATGGGTCACACGGAAACAGCTCCGGTTAAAAAAGGAATTGTTATTTCTTTCAAAACCATTCGCTGGGCGGCTGCAGCTTGCGTAATTGTTTTAGCAGGAATGAGTATCTGGTGGATGAATATCGATACAAAACAATCAGAACCAACAATACTGGCAGGTTTTAAACCACAAGATAAAGCAACGAGCATACAGGAGGCGGGGAAGCAGGAAGAAGAGACAAGAGAACAAGTAACCAAAGAACAAGAACCTGCAACGATACAACCAACAGAGGCAGCAGTATTTGCGACGGCTAAAACCAATCAGCGTAAAGAAGCATTGTTTACAAGCCTTGCAAATATGGAGTCGGCCAGTACGCGCATTGCAGCAGCAATGGATGCTTATGACATGAAAAATGCCGATAAGGATATTGTAGATGCATTGGTAACAACCATGAACAATGACCCCAATACCAATGTTCGTTTGGCCGCACTCGAAGCGCTGGCTAAATTTCACAGAGAATCTTATGTAAGAAAACAACTGACCACATCGCTTAAAAAACAAAAGGACCCAATGGTGCAGGTAGAACTTATACAGGTACTTACTAAAATGAAACAGAAAAGTATTCTCAATGAGCTTGAAAAACTGGTAAAAGATGTCAATACTACCGAAGCAGTAAAAGACCGGGCCTATTCAAGCATCTTAACATTAGGATCATAACAATCAACATAAACAAAGATCCGGAAGCCTGTTGGTTCATGCATGACAACACTATTCCGGAAACCCCC
Source organism: Chitinophagaceae bacterium (assembly GCA_003526435.1). GTDB lineage: Bacteria > Bacteroidota > Bacteroidia > Chitinophagales > Chitinophagaceae > Sediminibacterium. The sequence continues at coordinate 4,428 of DPWF01000228.1, forward strand.
ATCTCAAAACATAAAAACTAAAACAGAACATGAAAAAGATCATATTCAGCACCATCGTAGCATTGTTGGTAACAGCTACATCATTTGCACAGGAATACAAGCTGGCAAAGTCAACAGGTAAACTCATCATCAGCACACCTGGTGTAACCGTAGAAGGGTATGATGGCAATGAAATTATTTTCACCGGTCGTGAAAAATCAGGTGAAGAAGATGAAAGAGCCAAAGGACTTCGCCCCATCAGCGCATCAGGCTTACAGGATAATACCGGTCTGGGAATTAATGTGGCAGACAAAGGAGCAACAGTTGAAGTGAGCCAGGTAGGTAAAGGAGGCGACAAAATCAAGATTAAAGTTCCCAAAGGCGTTTCTATTTCCTATTCATTCAGTAAAGTAATGGGTCATGAAACTGCAACATTCAAAAATATTGAAAGTGAGATCGAAGTATCTGTTCAATACAATAAAGTTAATCTGGAAAATGTAACAGGTCCGCTTACTGTAAAATCTGTATACGGAGGTGTTGATGTGAAATTTGGTCAGAACATCAAAGGTCCCATTTCACTGGTATCGGTATATGGATATGTAGATGTATCGATGTCGCCTGCTACAAAAGCCAACCTCAAAATGAATACTTCATGGGGTGAAATTCTGGCTTCTTCTGATTTCAAGATCGATATTGAAAAATCAGGCTCTGGCGATATGGTAAGCTATAGCGATAACCACATCAAAGGAAAACTCAATGGCGGTGGTGTAGATATGACACTCACCTCCAGCTATGGTAAAGTGTACCTGCGCAAATCAAACTAATTCTCACCCAAAATAATGGTCATGAAAATAATATTGACCCTGTTATGCTGTATTTCATTATACACAGTACAGGCCCAGCAAACTATTACCAAAACCTACGCGGTAAAACCCGGCCAGGAACTGGAATTTTCCTTCGACTATCCAAGAGTTGTAAAACTTAGTACCTGGGATAAACCTGAAATAGCTGTTACCGCCACTGTGAGTATCAATAACGGAGAGAATAACGATGCTTTTCAATTGATTGAAACAACCAATGGCAACACGCTTTCCATTAAGAATATCATCAAGGATATGGACAAGCTGCCTAAAAGATATACAGTGATTCACGAAGGCAAAAAAACAGTCTATACATCCAAAGAAGATTTCAGATCAATGACTGCCGGACTTAAGGGAGCCAGGTCATATTCGGAAGGAGTAGATATGGAAATAACAATTGAAATTAAAGTACCGCAAAGCCAGCTTTCTACTTTTGTAAAAGCCAAATACGGAATCGTTGAACTGGCAAATTACAACGCACCTATAAAAGTTGACGCTACTTACGGAGGTATTGACGCTTCTGTTAATGAAGCAGCAACCGGTAAGTTATCGGCAACTACGCATTACGGACAGATCTATTCAAATCTTACGCTGAATATTACAGATAAGGAAGAGAAAGATTTTTATACATCCATCACAACGGCTCTTGGCAAAGGTCCGGCATATGCCCTCAAATCAACCTATGGTAATCTCTATTTGAGAAAATCATTGAAATAAATCCATTACCAACTGTTTCTACAGACAGTAATAGTTCTCATGTGTATCGAAAGCCGCTGCAAAGCGGCTTTTTTTATGCACCGGTTAAACCATGAGAAAAACAAGATAAATCGCTGTACGTAGGTTATTTAACGCAGGCTTGACAAATATTTAGCTTGCCCTTTGCATTTGCAGGCACGATGATTGGATATATATCTATGTAAACAATCCTGATTAATAAAACATCATCGTATGAAAAAGATACAATGGTTAGCCATCACAATGATGGCCGCAATCGTCATGGTAAGTTGTGGAAGAACAGCTTATGTGCAGAAGGATGCTGATGTTGATTTCAGCAAAATAAAAACCTATAGCTGGGTAACCACACAGGCGAATAAAGAAACAGCATCAGCTTCAACAAGTAATGATGATCTCACCAACCGAAAAATTCGTCAGGCGATCAACAAGAACCTTACAGAAAAGGGCTGGAAAGAAGTAAAGAAAAATCCGGACGTGTACCTGGTTTACGATGTAATGATTGAAGAAGCAGATAAGAAAGTAACTACGCCTGTTTATTCACAATCATTTACACGTTGGTTCTTTAACCCCAGAAACAGAAGATGGGTGCCGGTATTTTATCCGTCTCAATTCATGGGTTATGATGAAGATGTACAGAAAATGAAAGAAGGAACGCTGACCCTCACACTGATGGATGCCGACACCGACAAAACCATCTGGCAGGGCTGGACCACTTCTGAAATGTCGGGCAGAAAATTAACCGATAAAGAAATTGATAGTAAAGTAAAAGCCATCGTGGCCAAACTCACCAAGTAAAAACCAACAATACTCCCGTTCTCTCTTTCTCCCTGTTAAAATAACTTTTCATATTCTGAACTTACTAATGCGAGACACTTATTTACAGGGAGAAAGAGAGAACGGGAGATGTTGGTACTTGTTTTCAGTTGGAGGAAATAAGATTGATTCTGGTCTGTAATAATTTTTGTTCGGCGGGAGAGTTAGTGATGGATTTGGCTTGCTTCAGGTAGGATAATGCTTTTATGCGGTCGCTCAGTTTCATGTACAGGTAACCTAATACCGAAGCGTATTGGTGATCGGTACGGATCAATTGCTCAATACCCCCGATTGACAATACCTGGGCGATCGCTTTTTCAGTTTCACCCAATTGAGATAATACAATTGACCGGTTAAGTACAACCGCAGGTGCAGGGCTGGCTTCTGACAACAGATTGTATAAAGAAAGTATCCTGCTCCAGTTGGTAGACGCAAAATCTTTCGCCATACTATGTTCTGCTGCAATAGCGGCTTCAATATGGTATTGACTGATAACAGGCTTTTCTGATGCACGATTGAGATAATGATAGCCTACTTTAATCAATTCCCTGTCCCACAAATTACGGTCCTGTTCTTCGAGTAAAATGAGTTCATTGGAATCAGATATACGGCTGTCGAAACGTGCAGCGTGTAAACATAGTAATGCAAGTAAAGCGTCATTGATGGGGTTAAGCGTAGCAGGGTGTTCTGTAATAATTTTTGTACAGCGTATGGCTTCCATACAGAGATCATGACGAATGATCTCTTCTTTTTTGTGTGAAAGATATCCTTCATTGAATAACAGGTACAGAATGGTTCTTACAATCGCAAGACGATCCTGTAACTGTTTTCCTGTGGGAATTTCAAGTCTGATATCACCTGTCTTCAATAATTCTTTTGCGCGGATCAATCTTTTCTGCATGGCCGCATCTGACACGACCAGTGCCCTTGCAATTTCACCCACAGAAAAAGAGAAAACAAGCTTTAATGTTAACGCCACCTGGTCTTCTTTGGAAAATGAAGGGTGACAACAGGCAAAAATCATTCGCAGCTCGCTGTCGTTCATTTCCTGTTCATGGAAAAAAGAATCGAGTTCCTGTGTTACCGTAACATCTGATTGTGATTGAACATAGCGTGTATGATAATTCAACCGGCGAATCAGATCGATGGCTTTGTTTTTGGCAACCTGCATAAGCCACGCAGCAGGCTCTTCAGGTATTCCTTTTATTTTCCAGTGCTGAAGGGCATTCACAAAAGTATCCTGTACAATATCTTCTACTAAGTGTATCTGCTTCAAGCCGGCAATATGACTTAATACAGCAACCATCTTCCCCGACTGGTGCCGGAAAAGATGGTCAATGAGTTGTTCGGTATGTTGTATGGGTTCACTCATTCAAAAACTACTACATCGCGAACTTCAACAGATCCGCCGAGTTCAAGATCGGGGCAGCCTTTAGCTATTTCCAGTGCAGCTTTCAGATTGTCGGCCTTTACTACGAAAAAACCACCCACCATTTCTTTGCTTTCCATATAAGGGCCATCTGTAATCACATTACCCTTGTGTAAGGTTTTTCCGGAAGGCATTAATGCTTCGCCGGCTACATAAGTGCCCGATGCCTGTAATTGACCTACCCAGGCAAACCATTTTTCCATGTTTTGCTGCATGGCTTCAGGAGAAGCAGTAAAAGGATCCAGGCCTCCGCGGAAGAGGAACATAAAATTGCTCATAAAAAGTTGTTTTAATGATTAAATGAACGGTTTACGGTAACATGACGAACACCCGGAAACAGATCAGACAAAAAGATAGAAATATTTTTCCGCTAAATAGCCATAAGGGATGAATGGGAAACTACTCAGAAAGGCTTATAAGCATATACCACTTCATAAGCCTGTTTTTTTAGCGAAGGAAGTAACTGACCAATTTTAAGGTCTTTTTTCTGTGGTGTAGGTTCACAAACCCAGTAAGGTTCGCCATTATAGACAATGGGTGTACCCACAGGCTTATCAAACTGAACGGCAACGGTAATATGCGTGGGATAGGATAAAACGATCATAGGCAGCCTGAAAATTTCTTTCACCAGGAAAAAGAAAAAAGCAGAACGGTCTTCACAATCGCTGTATTCATAAAACAGGGTTTGTTCTGCTGACAGGCGTTTTTCTTTTCCGTAGGCTTTGGTATCTGTTTCAAACAAAAATGCAGACCTGGTAAAATGCATCAGGTAGTCAACACCCTGTTGCTGATTCATGCCTTTTACAGCGTCGCGTAACAAGGGTACCAGTGAATTATAAGTGGTCTGACTTAGTGGAATACCAAACTGTGCCGCATAATCTACTACGGGATAATTGGTAAAGATTTTCTGTACCTGCTGATCAAGCAAAACATCAAANNTTTATAATCAAACTGTAATTGTTTAACAGTGTAATTATTCTTCTTTATCTGCGGCAGTTGTGTAACCTTATAGGAGAAACGGTTGTTACCTCCGTCGTAGAGGGCAACGGTGGTAAAAGATTTGGCATCAACATCAACCCTGTTATTATAATCATGGTAATTGAGACAAACATATTGTTGGTCGTTTACCATATAAAAAGGGATATCATAAATATTTTCCTCACTTCTTACATACAATAACAGTGTATCGTTCCTGTATCGTAAGGTAGAACTGTAACCCGATTCGTTCAGTAAAAACCATTTGTACAAAGTATAACGATGGTAGTTGGCTGCTTTCGGACTTAATTTCTCTGCGGCTGTTCTGATAAGCTGGTAATAAAACCAGTCGTCCAGTTTTTTGCTGTCGCGGTATTGTAAAAGCTGTTGTATGATGGGCTGATAGGCGCCCGCTTTCAGACTGCTATAAAAATCTGTTATCCCTTTTTTTGAAATGGGTTCTTTTACCTCCACCTGTATCGAAATATCCTGTGGTAAAACCAGTGAGTCTCCATAAAAATCCAATACCATTTGCTTTCCGTACACAGCATTTTGTGCATACGAAGTGGAAATGTATAACACGGTGGAGATGAATAATATAGACAGGTTTTTTAGCAAATTCAACTGCTTTAAAGCACTATGAATTTACTAAATGGTAACAATTACTTAATATTAAGTTTTTGAAATAACTACTAACTAATTGATTTACAATTAATAGATGGCATGGGTAATCACCTGTTTGTGACGATAAATGACCGGTTGACCGTTTAAAGTGGCCGGGGTCCACCTGGGACTCTCTTTTAATACCCTGATCGTTTCCATATCAACGGACCATTCTACTGAATGATCGATATAGGGGTCATATACCCTCCCTTCTGTATCAATGATAAAAGCCACAATAACCTTACCCCTGCCACCATTACCCGCTATTTCTCTAAAGCGACCGGGGGTGCGAAGGTTTTTTTCCAGGTATTTAATCCATCTATCCACTCCGCCTTTAAACTCCGCGGGCTGTCTTTTCATTGTTGCTGCAACGGCTGCCATGGAGTCTTTATAAGCTGCTGAATTGAGGTCAACAATTCTTCCATCAGCATAGGTGGCGATATTGGTGCTGAAGTTTCTGGTCCAGATGCGTTTACCATTTTCAAATAAGGTACTCATTGCGATTGAACCATCAGCTTTTCTGAATTCCCAGTACCCATCTTTTTTGCCATTGCTAACCATTCCCATACTGTCTATATTGCCCAACTGGTTATACCATGCAAAACGACCATGTGGTATTTCAAGGTTCCCGTCTTTATATGTTTCACATTTTACCATCGGCCCCTTTGTGCGGTAAAAACGACAGACATAAGTTGTATCATTTTCTTTTACCCGGTGCATAAAATAGCTGGCTGCGTTAATATCATTTATGGGCGACCAGTCTTCACGGAAAGCGAAAAAAGCTTCTTTGCTGTTTTGCGTTATACCATACACCCCGTTCAATAAAAAAATAAAAAGAAAAAAATGTCTTGTGGTCAACATAAAATCTGACATTGTTTAAAATCATTGTTTTGCAAAGCTGATGACAAAAGAAGTTCCTTTATCAGGTTCACTGTTTACTGTTATGCTTCCGCCCATGATGGTAACATGATGATGCACCAGGTATAAACCAATTCCTTTACTGTCATTGTGTTCATGAAAACGTTGGTGCATACCAAAAATCCGGTCCTTTACTTTTTCCATATCAAACCCGCGACCGTTATCGGTAACACTTAACAGTAGCTCGCCATTTTCTTCCCAGCTATGTAATTCTATAACAGGGGGTCTTCCCGGAAACGCATATTTAATGGCATTGCTGATAAGATTCAGGAAAACGCTTTCCAGATAAGAGCGGTTAAAATAAACAGCGGGCATAGAATCAAAATCGGTTTCTATGCTTGCTTTGGAGTCGGTGATCAGAGTTTGAATGGATCGGCAAACCGTTTTACACACATCATCAAAATAAACTTCTTCTTTTTCAATTTTCAGGTGCTGGTTCTTGCTCAGCAGATCAACATAGTCGTTGAGTGTTACTTTTAATGTTTCTGTTCCTGATTGAAGGATGGCTAAAAACCGGTGTACTTCTTCGTCTTCAATAGTATGTTTATTGAGGAGGTTAAAAACACTCAGCAGGTTATTAACGGGTGAGCGAAGATCATGAGAGGTGGTATAAGACAACTGTTTGAGATCGGCATTGAGGTTACCCAATTCGGCAATGAGTTTATTACGATCGGCTTCTTCCGATTTTTTATGGGTGATGTTTTTGGCGATGGCATATACCAGTTTTTCTTCCGGAGCTGGCATAGAGGTCCAGGAGAGCCAGACAATATCTCCAGTTTTGGTTATATAACGGTTTTCGAAATGGAGCAGGGGCTCACCATTGAGTAGTTCATCTCTGTAACGGGCCGTAATGGCGCGGTCATCGGGATGAATAAAACTGGCAATAGGAACCGCCATCAATTCTTCCTCCGTATAACCCAAAACTTTGGATACAGCACTGTTTATTTTTTTGAAAAAGCCATCGTAGCCAGCAATACAAAACAAGTCGGCGGACAATTCGAAAAAATGTTCGAGGTTGAAAGACGGGCGTTTCTCGTTTTCGTGAAATTCGGCGCGCATAAACCAGAAATATGATTAGAAGGGGTCAATCTATCATAAATATACAAAACCAAAGCGTCTGCTGTTTCACAAGTTTTCGCAGCGGAAAAATATTTACATAGTAACTTTATTGTTTGCTTAAGTGATCAGTTATGCCATTCAAACTTCATTCCTCCTATCAACCCGCGGGCGACCAACCCTCGGCCATTGCTCAACTTACAGAAGGTATTCTGGATGGCGAACAATACCAGACTTTACTGGGTGTAACAGGAAGTGGTAAAACTTTTACCATGGCCAATGTGATCAACAATGTACAAAGACCCACACTGGTACTTACACATAATAAAACATTGGTGGCCCAGTTGTATGGAGAATTTAAACAGTTCTTTCCGGAAAATGCCGTTGGCTATTTTGTAAGCTACTACGATTATTACCAGCCAGAGGCCTATATGCCCGTGAGCGATACCTATATTGAAAAAGACCTCAGCATCAATGAAGAGCTTGATAAACTTCGCTTACAGGCCACATCTCAATTGCTGAGTGGCAGAAGGGATATTATTGTGGTAGCAAGTGTAAGCTGTATTTACGGTATGGGTAACCCCACCGAATATGAAAACGGTATTATCCGCATTCATAAAGGACAGGTAATGTCGAGACAGGGTTTTCTGCACCAGTTGGTAAATGCATTGTATAACAGAAGTCAGGAAGAGTTTAAAAGAGGCACATTCAGGGTAAAAGGAGATACGGTTGATATTAACCTGCCTTATGTTGACTTTGGTTACCGCATCAGTTTTTTTGGTGATGAAATTGAAGAAATTGAAAGCATTGAAACAGCCACCAATAAACGGATTGGATTAATGGATACAGCGGCCATCTTTCCCGCTAATCTTTACCTCGCACCCAAAGACATGATTCAGCAGGTGATGAATGAGATACAGGATGAAATGATGGCGCAGGTAGAATACTTTAAGAATATTGGCAAGTTTATAGAGGCGCAGCGTTTAAAAGAAAGAGTGGAATATGATCTGGAGATGATCCGCGAACTGGGTTATTGTAATGGTATTGAAAACTATTCCCGTTTTTTTGATCGCCGCAAACCCGGCACCCGCCCCTTCTGTTTACTGGACTATTTCCCCAAAGATTTTCTTTGTGTGATTGATGAAAGCCATCAGACCATTCCGCAGGTGGCCGGTATGTATGGAGGCGACAGGAGCAGAAAAATGGTACTGGTTGATTATGGTTTCCGTTTGCCCAGTGCTATGGATAACCGTCCATTGAATTTTCATGAGTTTGAATCGCTCGTAGGACAAACCGTTTTTGTAAGCGCCACACCGGGCGATTACGAATTGGAAAAAACAGGAGGTGTGGTGGTGGAGCAGGTAGTGCGTCCGACAGGGTTGCTTGATCCGCCCATTGAAATAAGACCCAGTGTAAACCAGATTGATGATTTGCTCGATGAAATTGATAAACGTGTTAAGAAAGGAGACCGTGTACTCGTTACAACCCTCACCAAAAGAATGGCCGAGGAAATGGATAAATACCTCGGACGAATCAATATCAAGTCAAAATATATTCATAGTGATGTGGATACCCTGGAACGGGTAGAAATTTTACGCGACCTGCGTTTAGGTGTAATTGATGTGTTGGTAGGTGTAAACCTTTTACGTGAAGGACTTGATCTTCCTGAAGTATCGCTGGTGGCCATACTTGATGCAGACAAAGAAGGATTCTTAAGAAATGAAAGATCACTCACACAAACCGCGGGCCGTGCGGCAAGAAATGTGGATGGTCTGGTAATCTTTTATGCAGATAAGATGACAGAAAGTATGCAGCGTACGATTGATGAAACGAGCAGAAGAAGAGAAAAACAGATTGCATACAATATTGCACACAATATCACACCTAAAACGGTTATTAAAAGCAAGGAGCAGGTATTTGCACAAACATCGGTGCTGGATATTAAAGGATATGATCCATCAAATCCATACGCACTGCAAAAAGATGAACAGCTTGTGTCTGTGGCTGCAGAGGAGCAGGTAGAATATAAAACCATCCCGCAAATAGAAAAAGCCATTGCATCAACCAAAAAGCAAATGGAAAAAGCCGCCCGTGATCTCGACTTTATAGAAGCAGCACGTTTACGGGATGAGATGTTTGCGTTGCAGAAGAAATTTGAAAATTTGAAAATTTGGAAATGAAAGCATCCTTTCTGTATAACACCCAATACTGTTAAAAACTGGCTTATAGCGCAGGCCGAAGGCCTCATATCATTTTCATCCGCCTCAGGCGGACAAATTCCCAAATTTTCAAATTTTCAAATTATCTTGTCTCCAACAGCTTGCCCATGAGATTACTGTGGAAACTTTACCTGTGGATGACGGGATGGAAGGTTCAAACCAATTTTCCCTATCATATTCCCAAATGTGTTGTCATCGTGGCGCCACATACCAGCGCCTGGGATTTTGTAATCGGACTCGCAGTGAGAAGTGTGTTGCGATTACAGCATGTAAAATATTTAGGCAAATCAGAATTATTTGAAGGCCGTTTTGGCTTTTTCTTCCGCCGATTGGGTGGTTATCCGGTCGACAGATCAAATAAACACAATATGGTTGACCAGGTAGTAGACCTGTTTAACCAGCATGATCGTTTTGTATTGGCGCTCTCTCCCGAAGGCACAAGAAAAAAAGTAGACCGGTTAAAAACCGGGTTTTATCATATCGCCAAAAAAGCTGGCGTACCCATTATCATGACCGCATTTGATTTTAAAAGGAAAGAAGTGTATTTCGATAAACCTTTTTATACAACGGATGATGAAGCGGCTGATTTTAGAAAGATCATTTCTTTTTATGCCCCCGTACAGGGAAAAAAACCTGACCAGGGGCTGACACATTTATTAGCCGACACAGCTATTCTTTGATATAAAACAACCCCTATGCACTACCCGAATATCATTGAAAAATTTTGCCAGTATGAAGAGTGTAGACCCGATCAACTTTTTTTATCGGAACCTGTAAAGGGTGTGTACAAAGAGTTTACCTGGCAACAGGCGGGACGGCAAATACGCAGCATGGCTGCGGCACTGAATGCTATGGGATTTGGTAAAGATGACAAGATTGCCATTCTCAGTAAAAACTGTGCTCACTGGATCATGGCCGATCTGGCTATTGGTATGGCCGGCTGTGTATCGGTACCATTGTATCCGAATATTTCAGCAGAGACTTTGCAGGAGATCATTATACATAGCGAGAGTAAAGCAATTTTTATTGGTAAACTTGATCAACCTGAACAAATCAGGAAAGGTGTTCCGGATGCACTTATACAGATCAGTTTCCCTTTTTATCCAAATGCAGGATGTATGAATTGGGATGAGTTGGTTATGCAACATGCGCCACTTACTCAAATTCCAAAACTCGATCCACAGTCATTGGCCTGTATTGTATATACATCAGGAACAACAGGGCAATCAAAAGGTGTAATGAACACTTATCATGCCATGGCATTTGCGGTAGAAGAGTTTCTGAAAAACTTTCCTGCTATACAAAATGAAATTTTCTTTTCCTATTTGCCGCTTTGTCATGTTGCCGAACGAATGTTGGTGGAATGTGGAACCATTTTCACGGGGAGTACGGTTTATTTTGTAGAGTCGCTCGATACATTTGCAGCTAACCTGGCACATACACAACCAACCGTTTTCCTGGCCGTACCGCGTATCTGGGAAAAAATGCAGGAGGGTATTCTCAAAAAAATGCCACAACAGAAACTGGATCGGTTATTAAAACTTCCACTCATTTCTACATTGATCAAAAAAATGATCCGAAAGAAATTGGGCCTCGCAAGAGCAAGACATATTTTCACGGGAGCCTCACCTATTAATCCTGCACTATTACACTGGTATGCACGATTGGGTATTATTATTCAGGAAGCATATGGTATGACAGAAAATGTGGCGCTCTCTCATGTAAACAAAAAAGAAAATGCAAAATTTGGAACCGTAGGGCAACCTTATGCCGGTGTACAGGTTCGACTGGGGAAAGACAATGAAGTGCAGGTTAAAAGCGATGCCTCTATGCTTGGTTATTATAAAGAGCCCGAATTATCGGCACAGTGTTTTGAAGATGGTTATCTGAAAACGGGAGATGAAGGGTCTATTGATGATGAAGGTTTTCTTACCATCACCGGTCGAATCAAAGACCAGTTTAAAACAGGGAAGGGAAAATACATTACACCGGCACCCATGGAGAACCAGTTGGTGGCACATCCATTTCTCGGACAGGTTTGTGTGGTAGGATCAGGTCAGCCGGCGGCCATGGTACTTTGTACTTTAACTGAACAAGCGAAGCAAACAGATACCGATGCTGTTAAGGCAGAATTGATTGAATTATTGAAAGCCGTGAATCATAAACTTGAGCACCACGAACAACTGGCGAAAATGATCATCTGCAAAGAAGAATGGACCATTGTAAATGGCTTGCTCACGCCAACACTCAAAATCAAAAGAAAAAATATTGACGCACAGTACGGTGAACGCTATCCCGATTGGTATCGTACCACCGAAATAGTCGTCTTTGAATAATCACCTCAAACCTCCCCTTCTCCCTGTTAATTGTACCCAGTTAAAAGTAAATCTCGATTTTGTGAGATTTTTTAAACAGTGAGAAGGGGAGAATGGGAGGAATAAAGTAGGCTTTTATGGAACATACAATATTCTGGTATGGTTTTTCGTTGTATAGCAGGATAAAAATGTAGAACCATGAGAACCAATCGTTTCATTGTGGCAGTGGCATCATCTGTGCTGCTGTTTTCCTGTGTAAGTACCAAAAAGTTTAAAGAATCTGAAGCAAAATATACCCAGTTAAGTGGTGCTTATCTGGAAATGCAGGGCAAGTACCGCGAACTACAGGATCAGATCAAAGACCTCGAAAATCAACTGGCCAAATCTAAAGGACAGAACAGTGAACTGAACAACCGCAAACAGGCACTGGAAGCGCAGATAGCAGATCTTAATAAACAGATTGAATTTCTGAAACAGAATAATACAACCGTTCTGAGTCAACTGAAAGATCTTTCGGTGGTAACTGGTGCACAGGCAGAAAGCATTAAAAAATCACTGGAAAATATTGGTGCAAAAGATCTTTATATCAGAGACCTGCAAGGTTCTATTGCGCGCAAAGATTCGCTGAACATGGCGCTGGTGATGAACCTGAAAGGTGCCATTGGCAACCTGAATGATGAAGACATCAATATTAAAGTGGATAAGGGTGTAGTGTATGTTGATATTTCCGATAAACTGCTTTTCAAAAGTGCCAGTTATGAAGTAACCGACCGTGCAAAAGAAGTATTGGGCAAAGTGGCAAAAGTGCTGAATGCGCAACCGGAAATTGAATTTATTGTAGAAGGACATACAGATTCGCTGCCTATTAAAACTTCGGTTATCCAGGACAACTGGGACCTGAGTGTGAGAAGAGCAACAACAGTGGTGCGTATTTTGCAGGAAACTTATGGTATTGATCCTAAACGAATGACTGCAGCAGGTAGAAGCCAGTACATTCCTTTAAAAGACAATGGAAGTGCAGAAGGACGGGCTGCCAATCGCAGAACAAGAATTGTTATACAACCCATGCTCGACCAGTTCTTCAAACTACTGGAAACAAAACCTCAATAAAGCTTACTTACTAACCGACCATATACCACAAAGAAGCCCTCCGTATGGAGGGCTTTCTGTTTATTATAAATGAGTAAGTAAATAGTTATACGAGCTCCGCACTAAAGGCATCCTGAATAGTATTTAATTGTGACGCTGGTAATGCTGATGCAGCCAACTCCAGCATCTGGTCAAGTACAAAAGACGGGGCTGTTGCCTGAATAGCTTTGAACCAGTCAACGATTTCATGTGTAGACAATCCTTTCAGCATCCAGTAACTGTAGCGGGCATTTTTTTCAGGAGGCAGGTTGGCAACAATCTCCATGGTAAGTGCGTGTAACTGTTCATCGGTAAAATGCTGCCATAAAAGTTCTTTGATGATGACCTCTTCCATATTCATATGACAGAGGTTGAATGCGGTGAACTCGGCTAATGAAAACTGAAGTTGTCGGCCTGCAAAAATTTTATCTGATGTTTTTCCAGATACTTGCGATTGTTCAATACATCCCTGCAAATGAGCAGCGAGCATATGGTCTTTATCATGCTGTTTTTCAAAATCGTCAACGACCTCGGGAGCTATTTCCTGAATAAGGCTGAAAACTTTAGTGTCTTCGGTATGTGCGTGACTTTCAAAAAGCCAGATAAGCTCTTTTAGGGAAGCAATGGTAGCGGCGGCTGTTTTATCATCCGAAAAATCGGTATGCTGCACTTCCAGCGAACAATGATACAGCATGGCACGAAGACCCTGGTGTATCTGGTGAAAAGGATTGTAACGTGTTTCGTGATTCATATGTAGTTTTTTATGGAATGGAACACAAAACTGTAAGAAAGAAAATGCCTTTCAAATCACATAAGAATGTGGTTGGTGATCAGTGGTCGAAACAGAAGTAGACCGGCAGAATGACTACAGGAACGACAGGAAAAAACTTTTGTACGAAAACATATTAATTAATTCGGTATTTAGCAGAAGTTTTGAGTAAATTTAAAACGGAAGAGCTGAAACCCCTGCAGCCATACTTATAAGCAAGTCGATGAAACCATATCCAAGATCCGAAAACCGTTATAAACTGGTTTTCATCCTTCTGTTATCGCTATGTTGTTCCGCCTTTTTACAGGCGCAAAAACCTGTTGCAAAAAATGGGCTGATCGATCTCCGAAATATTGACCTCACCACTCATACAATTGCATTGGATGGTGAATGGGGTATTTGCTGGCAACAACTTTGTGAACCCGGACATACAGAAACCAAAATGACGGGGATGACGCCTTTCCCAAAGAGATGGGATGATACGCTGATTAACGGGAAAAAATTAACAGCAAAAGGTTATGCATCTTACATGCTCACTATTTTGCTGCCCAAAAATGCCAGCAACCTCGCACTGGATATACCTGATACTTATACAAGCTATAAACTGTTTGTAAACGATGAGGTCTTCGTTCAATCCGGAGTACCAGGTACGACACGCGAAACAACCATACCTAAATGGCAACAGTATACCCGGGAACTTTTTCCGAAAACAGATACGGTTAAATTAATTCTTCAGGTAGCCAATTTTGAACATTCTAAAGGCGGACCCTATAAATCTATATCGATCGGTAATAAAGAAACGCTATTCATGCAGCGGTCCAAAAACAATGCACTTGATTTTATTTTAACAGGAAGTATCATCATGTGCGGACTCTTCTTTTTCGGGTTGTATTTTTTTGGACGATATGACAGAACCATACTTTATTTTGCGCTTTTCTGTATCACCTATAGCTACCGGATTGTTGGAGCATCACAATATGCGCTTCATAGCTTTACAAGCAACATTCCCTGGATTGTAACAGTACACCTTGAGTACCTGTCATTATTTATCAGCGTCATCTTTTTTACGCAGTATACCCAGAAACTGTATCCCGAAGACTCAAATAAATATATTACAGCCATAGAAACCTGGGCCTGTATTATTCTCTCGCTGATTACAGTATTGTTTCCACCATCCATATTCACAACACTGATTAATCCATTTCTGGTGGTCATGTTTAGTGTAATTGCATATGCGGTGTATGTATATGTGAAAGCGTACCGGAAAAAGAGGCTGGGCGCCGGATATGCTTTACTGAGTACCGGTGTGGTAATGCTTGTTTTCATCATCATCAACCTGCAGTATTTTGGTTATGTAGCACCACAAAAAGAATTACTGTTTGTTGGATATATTTCTTTCTTTTTTCTTCAGTCGTTGATACTTTCTTATCGATATTCTTATTTACTCAATAAAGCAAAAAAAGAAGCAGAGCAGGGTCTGGTGGCCAAAAGCGATTTCCTGTCGAATATGTCGCATGAAATCAGAACGCCACTCAATTCTGTAATCGGGTTGTCTCATATTTTACTGGAGAACAAACCAAGAGAGGATCAGAAAGAGCAATTGAATGTACTGTTGTTTTCGGCCAACAACCTTCTTACCATTGTAAATGATATTCTTGACTATAACAAGATAGAAGCCGGTAAAATTAATTTTGAATACATCGATATAGACCTGGTTAAAGTATTACAGGATCTTTTATCGGGTATCAAAGCAATTGCTGACGAAAAAGGGATAGACCTGATCCTCGAAAAAGATCCGGCATTTAATACACGCATTATCTCAGACCCCACACGTATTAGCCAGGTAGTAGGCAATCTTTTACAAAACGCCATCAAGTTTACAAGAAAAAGACATGTAAAGCTGGTAATACGCCAGGAGAAAAAAAACAAACAACATGTAACCCTAACCATACGAATAGAAGATACAGGAATTGGTATTGCAGCAGAAAAACAGAAACTTATTTTCGATCGTTTTACCCAGGCCGACACTTCTACTTCGAGAAGTTTTGGTGGCACCGGGCTTGGACTCGCTATCTGTAAAAAAATACTGGAACTGCAAGGGTCGCAATTGCAATTGGAAAGTGAACCAGGAACGGGTTCAACTTTTTTCTTTACACAAACCTTCCCGGTATCACAGGCATTTAATTTTAGCCAGGAAGAAACGCCTGTAGTACAAATTGAAAAAGGAAGACCACTCAGCGGCATATCTATACTGATGGCAGAAGACAACGAACTGAATGTATTAGTGGCAAAAACATTTCTTGAAAAATGGGGGGCTAATATTGAAGTGGCAGTAAATGGTGAAGAAGCGGTAAAAAAACTAAATCCCGAAAAACATAAACTGGTATTGATGGATATGCACATGCCGGTGATGGATGGTTATGAAGCCATATCTGTTATACGATCAAAGGGAATTGATATACCTATTGTTGCTTTAACGGCGAGTCTGCCTTCTGAAGTAGAAGAAAAGGCAAAAGATTTATCCATCAACGGAATTGTTACGAAACCCTTTGAACCCGAAGAGTTTTTAAAACTGCTGATAAAAATATTACACGGATACGCCGGAAAAGAAGGATAATATTTTTTCTGACAGCATATTTATATCTACCTGTTCAATTGGATGAGCTGTGTTGGTCAGTATTTGTACGGACCCTTTTTGTAATTGTTGTGCCGTAGCTGTTGTTTCTTCAGGTGAAACCATATTGTCTTTTTCACCAATCATCAATAACACTTCTGAAGAAATTTTTTGTAAACGGGCTGTATTCAACAATGGAGAATCGCCAAGTTGTAAAAGCATGGCAGCCGTTGCAGCTAACAGGGGTTTCCAGTTATTGTTTCCGTGTTTTTTAGCCAAAGCGGCGGCAAAAGCAGGAACTTTTTCCTCTATTATTTCAGGACGAAGCATTTTTACTTCTCTGGCTGCTGTTTCAGGCGACCATTGGTATTTGGTACCCAGAGTTACTATTTTACCAATCAATCCAGGATATACAGAAGAAAGATACATGGCCACATACCCACCCATACTATAGCCAAATACATGCAGGTTGTTTAATGCATGGCTTTTAATATAAGCAAACGTTTCTTCTGCAAACAGTTCCATTGATAATGGTCTGCTCACCGGTTTACCTCCATGACCTGAAAAATTGAAACTGTGTACATGATACAGTGAAGAAGCTAACCTCTCACGTAAAGGGTGAAGTTGTTCTGCTGAACCAATGGCGCCATGAAGAAGAAGAATATGTTGCATAAACAAATATAATCAACTCAAGCTGACCCTCTCAAGGTGTAGAGAAGCTTGCTGTCAATTACGAAAGTTTTGTTAACAGCGAAGGTTTTTATTACAAGATGCATCAAAAAAGTATCATAGAAACGCTAAACCTTCTATATATGAAAAAGAGCATGCTTGCTGTATGGATTATTATTTCAATTTTATTCCAGTATTGTTCCGGAAAAGATGCGGTAACAACCAACAATACCACTACAAATACAAATAATAATGTCAACGCGGTTAATACAACAACTAAACTACCAATGCTGCCATCTACGCCTTATGCATATGCCAGCCAGGGCCTTCCTTCTCATATTGCGCAGGCTTTACAACAGCAGGACAATACGCCAGCCGATAACCAGATTACCGATCACGGAGCTACATTAGGAAGAGTGTTGTTTTATGATGTACAACTGTCAAAGACCAATACCATCAGTTGTGCAAGTTGCCATCAGCCATCTCTTTCTTTTTCCGATTCATCTGTAAAAAGTAAAGGGTTTGCCGGTGGATTAACAGCACGCCATTCCATGCCTTTATTAAACCTGCGCTTTTATAAATCGGGCAAGATGTTCTGGGATGAAAGAGCTGCATCGCTCGAACAACAGGTATTGATGCCCATACAGGATTTAACAGAAATGGGACTCACATTAGATGAACTACAGCAGAAAGTAGCAACACAATCTTATTATCCCGCTTTGTTTCAGAATGCATTTGGCACTACACAGGTTACCAGCGAACGAATAGCCAAAGCGCTTGCGCAATTCTTAAGATCCATTGTTACCACACAGGCAAAATATGATCTTGTAAAACAGGGACAGGCTCAGTTTACGCCTGATGAAGCGGCGGGTGAGAATCTTTTTCTTAACGCAGGAAATATAACCTGTGCAAGCTGTCACACTCCGCCCATGTTTATTACTTCGGCGCNNGGCGCCTGCTGCTCCTTTCGGACTGGCAGATGCCGCAGACCAGGGAATTAACGGAAGCAGAAATTTCAAGTCGGGCTCATTACGCAATATTGCTAATACGGCACCGTATTTTCATAATGGATCCATTGCATCTTTACAGAGTATGCTGGCAGGAACCAATGGTGCCATTCCACAGCATACAGTAGCACCTCAGGACAGGCAACGATTATTAGCTTTTATGCAAACACTCACAGATGGAGCAACTATTCTCCAGGAGAAATATGCAAACCCGTTTAAGTAAATGTAAAAAACAGACAATGTTATTTACGAAACTTTCCGTTGATCGGGTTTCTTTTACAACTTAACAGAATACAGGTGTAATAGCTGTTTGGGAAGCGGATATTTGGTTGATAAACGGAACGCATGAAAAAATTGTACTCCCTGCTCTTAACAGCGGCGCTGCTTTGCGTATATAATAATATCCAAGCTCAACGCAACGGAAAAATAACACTAACGGTACAGAACGAACAGCAACAGGCCATTGAAAATGCAACAGTGGAATTATTGCGTTCAAAAGATTCCTCTTTGGTAAAAGCGGCTATAACCGATAAAACCGGCGTAGCTTATTTTGATAACCTGGTTTCAGGAACCTATCGTGTAAGAATATCGGCAGTAAGTTATAGTACAAAATACACAGCCCCGGTTGAAATAACGGCACAGCAAAATGAACAACAGCTAGGAATTACTACGTTAACAGCCAATGCTGCGGCAACAAGCGAGGTAACTGTTACCAGTCGAAAACCATTTATTCAGAAGCTAACCGATCGCATTGTAGTGAACGTAGAGAACAGCATTGTAAGTGCAGGAAGTTCGGCACTTGATGTACTGGAAAGAGCGCCCGGTGTTACGGTTGACCAGAATGATGCTATTGGCTTGAGAGGAAGACAGGGTGTTATTATTATGATTGATGGGAAACCTACACCAATGACAGGTGCCGATCTGGCCAATTACCTGCGCGGACTTCCATCCAATACAATTGAAAGAATTGATATTATTACCAACCCGTCTGCCAGATACGATGCGGCAGGAAATTCTGGTATTATTGATATCAGGATGAAAAAAGACCAGCGTATGGGAACCAACGGTACATTAACCATGGGTTATGGTCAGGGAGTATATCCAAAATCGAACGCGGGTATAACATTTAATCATCGTACACAAAAAGTTAACCTGTTTGGAAATTATTCATATGGTTATCGTATGAACCTTAACCACCTGATACTGGACAGAAATTTTTACGATAATAATAAAGTATATACAGGAGGTGATTTAAAAGACAACTATACCAAGACCCCTGTTCATTTTCACAATACAAGACTGGGACTCGATATTTTCCCATCCAAAAAAACCATCATCGGGGCAGTGGTAAGCGCCAATTTTAATAAAATAGGAAGAAGAAATGTAAACGGGTCTGAAGTGCTGAATGCGCAAAGACAAAAAACATCTACATTTCAAACCCTTGCTACCAATAACGACCATGCAGATAACGTAGTAGCCAATATTAACCTGAAACATTCTTTCAACACCAATGGAAAAGAATTAACTGCAGACATTGATTATGGTGAATACAATTCAGCATCGCTTTCTCGTGTGGCCACCAAGTATTTTAACC
>DPWF01000338.1:0-1501 GCA_003526435.1 Chitinophagaceae bacterium
CAGCGGCTTGAGCAAAGAAGAAATTGAGAAAATGAAAGCCGAAGCCAAAGCCAATGAAGCAACCGATAAAGAAGCGCGTGAAAAAGTAGAGAAGCTGAACCAGGCTGATAGTTTAATCTTCCAGACAGAGAAACAATTTAAAGAGTTTGGAGATAAAATTCCTGCCGATAAAAAAGCACCTATAGAAGCTGCATTAGCCAAACTGAAGGAAGCGCATAAAAATCAGGATATTGCTGCGGTAGATGCTGCAATGACTGAAATGAACACTGCGTGGACAGCAGCCAGTGAAGAAATTTATAAAGCACAACAGGAAGCAGGCGCTCAACCAGGAGCCGAAGCTCAGCCAGGAGCTGAACAGCCTAACGGATCAGCTAAAAATGATACCGTTGAAGATGCGCAGTTTGAAGAAGTGAAATAAAGAAGACGCATAAATTGTCAAGGCCCCGTTTAAAAAAACGGGGCCTTTTTATATACCTGTAAATGAGAAAACTATTTTACCAACGATTTTATTCCCTTTCAGGATATATTCTCAAGTTTTAGCCTTGACCTTTTTAGTAAATTTTATACTTCCTGTACGAGCGTAGTATTGGTAGTGAAATCTTTTACAAAAGAACTGTTCTCTTTTCCTGCATATAAAACCCGGTACTTTTCACTTGCACTTAAACGTTTCCACCATGGACGTGATGAAGCAGTAAATAAAATGCAGGCCTGGATTTCCATGAATAACAATTCGTTTTCAGAAAAAACACGGGCTTCACGATAGGGTTTATAACGGGTAGCTGTATGCATGGCAGTTATTTTTCTCAAAGCTATTTATTGCTTATAAAAGAAAAAATGTACTGCTAAAAAAGCGTAATAATACACTGTATAATTACCTAATACTCTTTTTAAGGCGAAGTGTACTTCGTTTCAAGTTATGTTATAAGGTATTGCAAATTGCGATACCTTATTTGATAATGCGGTAACACCAGCGCTTCAATTTTCCCTCAAAATCAAATGGGGTAGTGGCTTTGGTGATGTCTTTAATATCGGTAGCTTTTATCTGTTCTGTCTCAAGTATGAATTTGGTATAGTTGGTACTGAAAAAAAGTGTACCGCCCGTTGTCATGGCAGCCAATACATCATTAATCAGTTCCACATGGTCGCGCTGAATGTCGAGGAAATCTTTCATGCGCTTACTGTTGCTGAAAGTAGGCGGGTCCATGATGACCAGGTCGAAACTGTTGGGTTGAAGTGTTTTCAGGTATTGCTTAACATCTGCATGTACAAAAAAGTATTTGTCTTTATCCTTGAACCTGTTGATCACCATATGATCTTCTGCCCAGTTAAGATAGGTTTTCGATAAATCTACTGAAGTAACAGCAGCGGCTCCACCGGCAGCCGTGTACACCGAAAAAGAACCGGTATAACAAAACAGATTCAATACGCTTTTACCAACGGAAATATCTCTTGCCATCTGACGGGTAATACGATGATCCAGGAATAAGCCAGTGTCCAGATG
>DPWF01000338.1:1535-2506 GCA_003526435.1 Chitinophagaceae bacterium
AGTGTCCAGATAATCGGCAAGGTTCACCAAAAATTTCAGCCCATTTTCTTCAACCGTAAAGAATTCTTTTTTACTGTCAATCTTTTCATATTGCTCATCTCTGTGCGACATTCTTTTTCGCTGTCTTACAAAAATAGAAGCAGGTTTTATCTCTGTTATTTCCGTAATTACAGCAATACACTGGTCGAGCCATACTTCATGCTCTTCATCCGTCATGCCATGTCTGCGAAGGTATTCGGCCAGGTAAATCTTGTCCTCATAAAATTCAATGGCAAAAGGAAATTCGGGCAGATCATGATCGTACACCCGGTAACAGGTTATGCCCATTCTTCTGGCCTGCTTATGACGGTGTTTGTACACTTTCGATAAGCGGTTGCGAAACATTTCCAGTTTTGGGCTTTCAGACATGGCGCAAAGATAATGGGTGAGGTCTTATCTGCAGTGATTCAGCCACTCACAGAAATTAGCTGCAAAAGCTCTCAGTTTACTTTATATTTAAGACCCAAAAATCAAACTGCATGCGAAAACTCATGATCACAACACTGCTGTGTTGGGTAGCGGCCACAGTTGGCGCCCAGGACTACAGTAATGCGGCAGAACAGGCCAGCAGGCTCAATGCACTTGCCAAAGCCTATCCGCAACTTACAACCCTTAAATCATTAACTAAAACCAATGGCGGAAAAGATATCTGGCTGCTGACCATCGGCACAGGTAAAACAGAAACCAAACCTGCTATTGCCGTAATAGGGGGTGTTGAAGGCAATCATTTGCTGGGTACCGAAATGGCAATTGGTTTTGCTGAACAATTATTAAAAGGATCTGCCAGCGACAGCATCCGCGCCTTGCTCAGCCGAACCACTTATTATGTGTTTCCGAATATGAGTCCCGATGCCATGGAACAGTATTTCAGTAAAACCCGCTCAGAGAGAACAGGTAATGCAACTGCTACTGATGATGACCGTGATGGAAAA
>DPWF01000338.1:2566-5490 GCA_003526435.1 Chitinophagaceae bacterium
CGTGTAGAATCGGTAACAGGAGAGTATAAATTGCATCCTGATGATGCACGTGTACTGATTAAAGCAGATATGGCCAAAGGAGAGAAAGGCAAATACAAATTGCTGACAGAAGGTATCGATAATGATAAAGATGGTGCTTTCAATGAAGACGGAGAAGGTGGTATAGCTTTTAACAAAAACCTTACTTACAACCATAAAACATTTGCAGCAGGTGCCGGTGAGTTTCCTGCCAGTGAAAAAGAAACAAGGGCTATGCTCGATTTTCTTTACGATGCATTCAATGTATATGCAGTAGTAAGTTTTGGCACCAATAATAATCTTTCAACACCGATTGCTTATAATCCGGCAGCAGCGGCACAACGTATTGTAGCAGGTTTGCTGGAACCCGATGCCAAAGTAAACGGCATGGTGAGNNAACAATAAAGTAACAGGCAGCAAAGATGCACCACGCACCAATACAGCAGGTGGCGATGTGTTGTCGTGGGGTTATTTTCATTTTGGACGTTACAGCTTCAGTACACCAGGTTGGTGGGTACCTAAGGCAAAACCCGATACTGCAAAAAAAGAAAAAGCATTTACAGTTGAAGACCCTGCTGCCAATTACCTGCGCTGGGCTGCTCAACAGGGCATCAGCAATACATTCACAGAATGGAAAGTTATTCAGCATCCTGATTTCCCCGGACAAAAAGTAGAAGTAGGTGGCATTGATCCATATGTAATGAATAACCCACCTTATAAAATGGCTGATGCTGTGGTGAAAAAGAATACGGAGTTCCTCGTGAAGCTGGCATCATACCAGGCAGAGATTGATATTGTGAACCTGAAGACTGAGAAACTGGCCAATGGCTTAACACGTATTAGTCTTGATGTTGTGAACAAAGGCAACTTCTCTACACACAGCAAACTGGGTGAAAGAAACTATTTCCTGAAAAAAGTAAAAGTGGCTTTGCAAACCACCGCTGCGCAGGATGTAATAGGAGGGAGAAAAATACAACTGCTCAACAGTATTGAAGCCAATGGTTCCAACTCATTCAGTTGGGTGGTAAAAGGTACAGGTAAACTGACGGTAGAAGCAGGTTGTCCTACTGCAGGTACTAAAACCATTGAGATTAATCTTTGATCATCACAAATCATTTCAACATGAAACAGTTTATTCTAAAAATATTCACAACAATACTCGTACTCGGTTCGGGTATGTATGTGCAGGCACAGTTGCCTAATCAGGTCTTTAAAGCAGCGGGCTCTCCGGTAAATCCGAAAGTTACCGTTACCTGGAATCGTTATTATGATCATGCAGGAATCAGTGAAATCTGTAAAAAAATCGCTGCAGCATATCCAGAACTCGCCAAACTGCAATCGATCGGTAAATCTTATGAAGGACGCGATCTCTGGTGTTTGACCGTTACCGATTTCAAAAAAGGGAATGCTGATACCAAACCAGGTATGTACATTGATGGTAACATTCACTCAAATGAAATTCAGGGTGCGGAATTCGCCTTATACACAGCATGGTACCTCACAGAATCTTTTGGTGATACCAAATTCATACAGGAATTACTGGAAGACAAAGTGTTTTATATTGTACCCACCATCAACCCCGATGCGCGCGATAGTTATATGCACAAACCCAATACCGGAAGCTCACCCCGCTCTGGTGTAATACCGGTGGATAATGATGGAGACGGAGAAGTGAACGAAGACAGTTACGACGACATCAACAAAGACGGTCATATTACCATGATGCGCAGAAAAAGTCCGAATGGTCGCTGGAAACTCGATCCCAAAGACCCGCGTAACATGATACAGGTAGGTCCGGATGAAAAAGGTGATTATGAATTATTAGGTATTGAAGGGATCGATAACGATGGCGATGGCCGCGTGAATGAAGATGGTTACACTTTTGAATACGATCCTAACCGCGACTGGGGATGGGGATGGCAACCCAATTATATCCAGAATGGGGCTTATAAATATCCATTCTCATTGCCAGAGAACAGGGCCGTGATGGAGTTTGTAATGAAACACCCGAATATCGCAGCCGCCCAATCATTTCACAATGCTGGGGGAATGATTTTACGTGGTCCGGGCGGACAGGAAGATGTTGGAACCTATAATGCACAGGATATTGCTGTATATGATGCCATCGCCAAAAAAGGCGAGGAGCTGATTCCGGGTTATAAATACCTGGTTGTGTATAAAGATTTGTATTCAGCTTACGGTGGTGAGTTAGACTGGTTCTATGCCGGTCGTGGTATTTATACATATTCAAACGAATTATGGACACCCTACCTCATGTATATGCGTGATGCTACACGTGACCCATTTGACAATGCGAGTTTCAGTTTCGATCGTTATTTATTGTTCCAGGATGCGTTTGTACCATGGGCAGAATACGATCACCCACAATATGGTAAAATTGAAGTGGGTGGAATGAAGAAAAATTTTGGTCGTGCACATCCCGGTTTCTTATTAGAATCTGATGCACACCGTAATATGGCGTTCAGTATTTATCACAGTTATCATACACCAAAATTGGAAGTGCAGGAAATCAGTGAAAAAGATTTGGGTAATGGACTGAAAGAAGTAACAGCCGTTATTGCCAACAGCCGTCTCATGCCAACGCATAGTAGTCAGGATGCCAAGAATAAAATTGAACGTCCTGATTATATTACGCTGACCACTTCTGGAAAAATTCTTTCCGGTATACAGGTAGAAAACCGTGATTTGAACCTGAGTAAAGAACAGGAGCAAAACCCGGCAACCATTGAAGTGCCGAATATTCCCGGTCTTGGATCGGTAACGGTTAAATGGATTGTACAGGGTGCCGGTAAATACACCGTGAGTGTAGACAGTAAAAAAGGCGGAACAGCGTCCGCCTCTAAATAATCTTTCTCCAATCTGTGAATCTGTGGCTTATTTCTTTA
>DPWF01000066.1 GCA_003526435.1 Chitinophagaceae bacterium
TTAATGTTCTGCTGATGGGGAAAGAAGAACCATAACCTGCAGCGGACCCAAGCGGATTTTTGTTCACAATCTTATACGCTGCCTGTAATGAAATCATATCATCTACCAGACTCTCTGCATATGCTCCAAACCATAAACCAAAAGAAGAGGGCATGGCAAGCTGCAAGTGTGTATAACCGGGCAAAAGATGGTCCTTGTATTTTTCGCTTTGCTGCTGTAATAAACCAAACAGGTTCCCGGTTTCTTCTGCCAATAACCGGATCTCATTTCGAAGGAAAAGTTTGATATCTACCAGCACCTGGTCATTCCTGCTTCTTGCACTGTGAATTTTTTTTCCGGCCTCTCCTATTTTTTCTGTGAGCATGAATTCAACCTGTGAGTGGATGTCTTCTATGTTTTCGTGAATCGTAAATCGTGAATCGTGAATGCTACGATAGATATTTCGCAGTTCTTTATTTACCAGTACAGCTTCAGCTTTCGTCAACAGACCTACTTCTGCGAGCATGGTTACATGGGCAATGGAACCTAATACATCAAAAGGTGCCAGAAGCAGATCCATTTCGCGGTCCTTTCCTACCGTAAATGTTTCTACGTCACCTGATACAATGGTATTCTTTTGCCAGAGTTTCATATCTATTGCTTTAAGATGAGCTGATCGAGTATTGCGATATATAATTTAATACCTTCTTCAATTTCTGTGAGATAAATAAATTCATCTGCACTATGGCTTCTTGCTGAATCTCCCGGACCCATTTTCAAAGTGAGAAAAGGCATCAGGGCTTTATCGGAAGTAGTGGGTGAACCATACCAGCTTCTACCCAGTCTCTTTCCTGCCAGTACCAGCGGATGATCTAATGGTATAGCGCTTGATTTCATTCGCAGGCTTCTTGGCTGAACAGCAGACTGAAGATTTGATTGAATGGTATTAATTACTTCTTCGAAAACATAACATTCGTTTACCCGGACATCTATCACAAAATTACAGGACGAGGGAATCACATTATGCGCTTTATTTTCCGTTTCAATAACCGTTACCGTCATCTTTACGGGGCCAAGTAGTTCAGATACTCTTTCAAACTGATAGTTTTCAATCCACTGAATATCTTTAATGGCTTTATACAACGCGTTATCGCCTTCGTTACGTGCTGCGTGACCAGGTTTACCTGTTGCAACGGCATCCAGTACAAGTAATCCTCGTTCTGCTACTGCCATCTGCATTTGTGTGGGTTCGCCTACAATTCCATACTCAATTGTGGGCAATTGAGGCAGTAGCGCTTCTATACCATTCTTTCCGGATATTTCTTCTTCTGCTGTTGCAGCATATACAATATTGTATGCAAGGTTTTCCTGAGCGTAATAATGCAGAAAGACTGCCAGCAATGATACCAGCGAACCACCTGCATCATTACTTCCCAATCCAAAAAGTTTTTCTTCCCTTTCTATTGCTGCAAATGGATCGATTGTATATGCTTTATTGGGTTTTACGGTATCGTGGTGTGAGTTTAATAATAGGGTGGGTTTCGATTCATCAAAATATCGATTAGTGACCCATACATTATTCAGGTATCGGTTAGGTTGAATTTGCCTTGCCCGAAAAAACTGTTCTATACAATCAGCCGTTGCCGATTCTTCCCTGCTGAATGAGGGAATGGCAATCAGTTCTTTGAGCAAACTGATGCTATCGTTGTATAATATGTCGATTGAATACCCCATTTTATTGTATCGTAGTACCGCTTGATGCATTTACAAGTGAAGCAAGTTCTTCTGCCTGCCCTATAATCACTTTACCAACGCCAGCATCAATAGCAGCAAATGCATTGTCGAGTTTAGGTATCATACCTGCAAATATTTTACTTTCTGCTTTCAGCAACAGGTATTTTTCTTTGTTCATGGTCGCAATAACCGATGACTCATCATTCACATCCAGCAATACACCTTTCTTCTCAAAGGAGTAAATTAATATAGTTTGATATAAACCACTTAGTGCTTTGGCAATTTCCTGTGCAATGGTATCGGCATTCGTATTGAGTAATTGCCCTTTACCATTGTGCGTAATAGGTGCAACTACTACCGCAGTGTTTTGTTCCAGTATCTGGTGTAAAAATGCTGCATTTACTTCATCAATATCACCTACGTATCCATAATCGATGGTTGCATGTTGTCTTTTATGTGCCAGTATACAATTGCCATCAGCACCTGTTAAACCTATGGCAGGCGTACCATTTGAATAAAGTTTGGCTACAATATTCTTATTGATATAACCGGCATATACCATGGTTACAATGCGCAATGTATCTGCGTCGGTAACCCTTCTCCCCTCAATCATCTGTTGCGGAATATGTAACTGATCGGCCATTTTGGTAGCCAGTTTTCCACCACCATGTACCAATACCTTCTTTCCCTGCAATAGTGAGAACTGTTGAAGGAAAGCATCCAGCCGCTGCTCATCGTCGATGATATTTCCGCTGATTTTTATAATATAGAGAGGTTCCAATATTAATTATTTCGTGGTAAGAATTTCATGTAATACTGCCTGTGCCGCCCATACCCGGTTACCGGCCTGCCTGGTTACAAGGCTGTGAGGGCCGTCCAATATTTCATCACTCAATTCTACATTTCTTCTCACCGGCAAACAATGCATCACTTTTGCCTGATTGGTGATTTTCATTTTTTCTTCTGTCAACATCCAGGCCGGGTCGTTCTCATAAACTTTACCATAGTCAGTAAACGTACTCCAGTTTTTTACATATACAAAATCGGCTCCTGCCAATGCAGCATCCTGATCATGTGTTATAGCAGCTCCTTTGGTAAACTGTTCAGACAATTCATAATCCTGCGGGTGAGTAATCACAAATTCGGCTTCTCCCCAGGCATTTACCCATTCTGCAAAACTATTGGCCACACATTGTGGCAAAGGCTTAATATGTGGTGCCCATGTTAAAACAATTTTTGGCTTTTTGTTCAATGGCTTTGCACTCAGTTCTTCTGCAATGGTTACCAGGTCTGTTAAAGATTGTAAGGGATGCAGTGTGGCACTTTCCAGACTTACTACCGGAACACCTGCATATTTAATAAACTGGTGGATAAACATTTCACTATAATCATCATCCCTGTTTTTCAATGAAGGGAAGGTGCGGATACAAAGAATATCGAAATATTGCCCTAATACAGGTGCTGCATCTTTAATATGCTCTACCGTATTACCACTCATGATGGCCCCTTCCTCAAATTCAAGTGCCCAACCTTCTTTATCTACATTGAATACAATGGCTTCCATACCAAGGTTACGTGCCGCAACCTGAGTACTTAGTCTTGTTCTCAAACTCGGATTGAGGAACAATAACCCAATACGCTTACCCGCACCTGCATCCTGGTATTTCAACGGACTGGCTTTACATTCCATCGCTTTTTTGATGAGTGCATTGATATCGGCCACATCGGTTACGGATATAAATTGTTTCATGGTTGATTTGTAGGTTGAAGTTCAATATATGCTCTCTGCGGTCACCTCCGTGCTCTCATGTTCTCTGCGGTGAATA
>DPWF01000305.1:0-10147 GCA_003526435.1 Chitinophagaceae bacterium
AGTGCAATATTGGCACCTGCACCTGCAGCTACACCATTCACTGCTGCAATAACAGGTTTAGGCATGTTACGTAAACGGGTGATGATAGGATTATAATGCTCACTTAAAATGCGCTGCATGCCAGGACCGTTTGGATCAACTACTTCAGCCAGGT
Source organism: Chitinophagaceae bacterium (assembly GCA_003526435.1). GTDB lineage: Bacteria > Bacteroidota > Bacteroidia > Chitinophagales > Chitinophagaceae > Sediminibacterium. Next base: position 155 of record DPWF01000305.1, read on the forward strand.
CCTGTCCGGCACAGAAACCTTTACCAGCCCCGGTAAGATAAACAGCCCTCACTTCATGCAGTGAGGCAGCTTCATCTAATTTTGATTGCAGCAACAGTGCCATTTCCCTGTTGAAAGAGTTGAGCTTATCGGGTCGATTCAGTGTGATGAATGCAATACCGTTTTCAATATGGAATTCAATAGATGACATCAATCGTTTTTTGTAAGGCTAAACTACAGCTATTTCAGCTTTTTCGTTTAATTTACTTCATGCGTTATTTTCTGTTTTTGAGTATTTGTTTGATAAGCCAGACAGCTAATATATGTGCGCAGATCAGGGAGAAGCAACAAGGCCCCGATAGTTTATATGTAAAGAGTTATCGTTATTTGTTGAATATTTCAACCGGTCTTCAAACCAATAACGCAGAATTTATTGTTGCTTATCCAAAAGACAAACTTCGGATTGAGCTGAGTCCACGAGAAACGCTTCAGCAATTTTTATTGTTTCAATATAAATGGATCAATTTCAGGTATTCATTTACACCTGCTTATCTGAACCCCGATCGTTCAGCTTTAACCGGAAACAATAAGCGATCATCATTTGAAATGTTTATGTCGGTGAAAGATGTTGATATATCTTTTAGTCATCAGCAGGCAAAAGGATATTATATCAAAAACACAGGTGATCTTATTTCTTCCTGGAAGCCCGGAGATCCATATCTCCAGCTACCGCAGCTCGGGACTAAAACAACCAGTGTGGAATTTGCTTATAATATGGATAAGAAATTTTCTGATGTGGGTATGTTATCCGGTAAATCAAAGCAGTTGAAAAATGCGTGGAGCTTTTTACCTGTGTTAGGCATCAGCCATACGCATTTTTATGACCCTACCATTCAGGCATTGGCAGGGCAACACTCAGAAGATTATAATCTTGATGTTAACCTCAAATTGCCATTGTGTGCAAGCATTGTTTGGGCAAATGATTGGTCTGTTGCAGGCACAGCAGGTCCGGTAATCGGTATTAATTTTTTTAAGACCGATACTTACGATCAGGTGCTGAATAAAATTCAGAATAAAGAAACCAGGTTATCAACCGGTTATTGGGTTCAGGGAGGTATCTCTTATACAAGAGATCGTTGGTATACAGGGCTCAACGCATATACGTATAAATATGGTTCGGGTTCTGCAGAAAGCAGAACAAGCAGATTCCTCTATGGCGCCGAATTTTATATTGGTACACGATTTCATGCGCCTTCATTTCTGAAAAAGCTACTTTAATGGCATTTAAAATAATCAAAAGGCTCTTTGCAGTCTTCACATTTGTATAAAGCCTTGCAGGCTGTACTGCCGAATTGAGAAATCAATGTGGTATGCCAGGAATTACACTGTGGGCATTGGATGGCTTCTTCCTGCTGAAAAGCATCTGGTGTACAAACTGCCTGTTTATATTGTGGCGGAGCAATGCCATAGGCTTTCAGTTTATCTTTTCCTTCGGCACTCATCCATTCGGTGGTCCATGCAGGTGATAAAACCTGTTTGATTTCCATTTCCTTAAACCCGGCCTGTAATAGAACCATCCGGATGCCCATACTGATTACATCCATTGCAGGGCAACCACTATAAGTAGGTGTAATTGTAATAATGGGTTTGAAATTATTTTCTTCAGTTGATTGAACTTTTACATCGCGTATGATACCGAGGTCGAGAACCGATAAAACGGGTACTTCCGGGTCGGTTACAGTTTCAAGTAATGACCAGATTTTTTTTTCTGTTTCAGTAATATGGTTAGGTATAACTGTCATCGATTACCATTCGGCTCCCGGGTAAGCTCTTTGCAGGAACTGCATTTCGGCCAATATATAACCAAGATGTTCAGTGTGGATTCCTTCTTTTCCGCCCTGCTGCGCAAAACTTTTATCTGGTATGGCAATGGTTGCTTCTGAAAAAACATTTGATACTTTTTGTTGCCATAACGGTTGTATAACCGAAAGATCAACAGCAATGCCAGTTGCTATTAATTCTTTTTCATAAGAAGCAGGTATAAATAATTCACCTGTATAATTCCATAATTCTGTAACAGCGTTTGATAACCGTTTATGACTTTCTTCAGTACCATCTCCTAAACGTATTACCCATTCACTGCTCCAGCGTACGTGATAGGTGACTTCTTTTAATGATTTCTCTGCTATTGCCGCCAGTTGCCGATCGGTTGATTTTTCCAGTTGCTGATAAAAAAAATATTGGTAGGTACTGAATAAAAACTGACGTAAAGTAGTTTGAGCCCAGTCGCCATTTGGTAATTCTGTAATAAGCAGATTTTTATAATCAATCACATCACGCAGGTAGGCAAGTGTATCTTCTGTGGCACCATTGCCACTCAATGAGGCTGCATACTGATAAAAATTGCGTGCCTGCCCGATTCCGTCAAGCGCAATATTTGAAATGGCAATATCCTGTTCAAGTACAGGCCCATGTCCACACCATTCACTGTTACGATGACCAATGGTCAATGCATTATCTGCAAGGTGTAGGGTATAATTAATAAGAGATGCGTTCATGATGATTCCGATAACCCGTTTAAATATGTGTTAACTCGTCTGGCAAATCATAAAATGTTGGATGACGATAAGCTTTGTCATTTGCGGGATCATATAATGTAGCTGCATCATCGGGGTTACTGGCATGAATATATTTGCTTTCTACCACCCATATACTGATACCTTCCATTCTACGGGTGTACACATCGCGTGCATTTTCAATGGCCATTTGTGCATCAGCAGCATGCAGACTTCCTACATGTTTATGATCGAGACCCTGTTTGCTTCGGATAAACACTTCCCACAAGGGCCACTCATGCTGTATTTTACCTGAAGCAGAAATATCGGCTGCTCCATTTTTCCCTTCTCCGTAATCGCCGTAGTAGTATTTGTTGATGTATTGTTTCATTTTTAGCTGTGAGTTTTGAGCTGTAAGCTATTAGCTTCAAGCTGCAAGTGTTATCTTATATTAAATAGTCCTTTTTGATCGCTATCATTAACCCTCATTCAACTCACCTGCTCCCTCTGATGTTTCACTTCTCACGCCCATCACGCCCGCTTCTCTGCCAGACGTTGTGCACGTTTTGCTGCATGGGCCGTTGCTGCTTCTCTTACCCAGGCACCTTCTTCCCAGGCTTTCTTGCGGGCATCGAGACGTTGTTTGTTGCAAGGGCCATTACCAGCAATTACCTGCCAGAATTCGTCCCAGTTAATGGCACCAAAATCGTAATGACCTTTTTCTTCATTCCATTTTAAATCGGGGTCCGGAATAGTGAGGTTTAATATTTTGATCTGTTCTGCACAGATGTCTACAAATTTTTGCCGAAGCTCATCGTTGGTAAATCTTTTGATTTTCCATTTCATACTCTGAATGGTGTTCGGACTCTCATCATCTTTTGGACCAAACATCATGATACTTGGCCACCACCAGCGATTGATGGAGTCTTGTGCCATACGGCGCTGTGCTTCTGTTCCGCGACTGAGGGTGAGTAATATTTCAAAACCCTGACGCTGATGAAAACTCTCTTCCTTACAAACACGCACCATGGCACGTGCATATGGACCAAAACTACTTCTGCAAAGCGGAACCTGGTTCATGATGGCAGCGCCATCAACCAACCAGCCGATGGCACCCATATCGGCCCAGCTTAAAGTAGGGTAGTTGAAAATGGAAGAATATTTGGCTTTACCACTGTGCAGTTGCTCATACATTTCATCGCGGCTGATGCCGAGTGTTTCTGCGGCTGAATAGAGATACAAACCATGACCTGCTTCATCCTGCACTTTGGCAAGCAGAATGGCTTTTCTTCTCAGGTTAGGTGCACGGGTAATCCAATTACCTTCTGGCAACATACCCACAATTTCACTGTGTGCATGCTGGCTGATCTGGCGAATCAAAGTCTGTCTGTATTTTTCCGGCATCCAGTCCTTTGGTTCAATACGGATCTCTTTGTCGATCTTCTCCTGGAACAATTGCTCCATATCTTTTTCCATACCCATTATTTGAATCGTAAAAGTACAAAAAGAAATCATTGGGCTAACAAATGTTAGTATCTGAATTATATATTTTTTAATGTTTTGTTAGTTTTTGTGGCAATTTTTTTTAAAGTAAGCGGCTTAATGATCAACAGCGGTTTATCTTTCGGCAATGAAAAAGCCTGTATTAGCCTGCTTATTATGGTTTCTCACGATCACTGTTTTTGCCCAGACCGACACCGCTTTCAGAAAGGAAATCAACGCTTTTATAAAGGCAGACAGTATGGATATGCCTGGTCAGAAGCAGATATTATTTGTGGGTAGTTCTTCTTTTACTTTCTGGAAAGATGTGAAAGACTATTTTCCGGATTATCCGATTATTAACCGCGGTTTTGGTGGTTCCTCTTTAATACATTTAATTAAGTATGCCGATAAGATCATACTGCCTTATCGACCCAAACAAATCATTATTTATTGTGGTGAAAACGATATCGCAGATGCCTGGAATAAAGACAGAATTACGCCCGATACTGTTTTATTTCGCTTTAAAACACTGATGTCTGTTATTCGTAAAAAACTGGGTAAAGTGCCCGTTGTATTTGTATCTATCAAACCAAGTCCGAGCAGGTGGAAAATGGAAGCAGATTTTATAAAAGCCAATCAGTTGATTAAAGATTATCTGCGTCGCGACAGGAGAGCAGTATATGTAAATGTACATGATGCCATGTTATTACCAGATGGTTCTGTAAATCCTGAGTTATTTGTAAAAGACAACCTGCATATGAATGCAAAGGGTTATGCCATCTGGCAAAAAATTATTGAACCGGTATTGCTAAAATAAATTCTTGTAACTCGTTTCATTTTCCTTGCGCCGGACTTAAGTCTGGCACAAGGAAAAAATTATTTCACATCAAAATATACCACCACTTTTTCAGAACGAGGGTGTGATTGGCAGGTGAGGATAAAGCCCTGTTCAATTTCATCTGGTTCAAGGCCGTAATTCACATCCATGTCTACCTCGCCTTCTACCAGTTTGGCACGGCAGGTACAACAAACACCACCCTTACAGGCATAAGGAAGATCGGCTCCCTGCTTTAAGGCTGCGTCTAGAATGGCGGCACCGTTTTTTGCAAGCTCAAAATCAAAACTGATACCATCCAGTTTTACTGTGATCCTGCTTTTGGGCTGTTGATCTGTTACAGTGTTTTCTACTGGTTTCTTTTTTTGCTCCTGACCGGGTGTGGTAAAAAGTTCAAAATGAATTTTCTTTTTGTCTACTCCCTTTTCTTCCAGAACAGCTTTCACAGAGAAAATCATTTCTTCGGGGCCACATAAAAAGAACTCATCTGTTTGTGAGATGTTTATGGTTTTATCAAAGAGTGAATAGCATTTTTCTACATCAATTCTACCAGCATTTAGAATGGTATCTGTTTTTTCCCTTGAAAGAATATGGATGATCCGAAAACGGTTCATGTATTTATTTTTCAAGGCTTCCAGTGCTTCCCTGAAAATGATGGAATGCCTGTTACGGTTGCCATATACCAGAGTGAAACTGCTTTTGGATTCAGTTTGTAAAGTGGTGCTGATGATGGAGAGCAGGGGAGTGATGCCACTACCTGCTGCAAAGCCCACATAATTTTTTTGTTGTTCTTTCTGTAAGGGAGTGAAAAATTTTCCCATCGGAGGCATCACATCCAGGCGGTCACCGGTTTTGAGTTGCTCGTTTGCATAGGTAGAAAAAAGTCCCTGTGGTACTTTTTTTACGGCTACGCGTAATTCATTTTCCATCGGGCTGCTGCAAATAGAATATGAACGGCGAACATCTTCACCGTTGATCGTGGTACGAAGGGTAATATGCTGACCCTGAATGAACCGGAACTGTTCCTGTAATTGAACGGGTATTTCAAAAGCAATGGAAACACAATCATCGGTTTCTTTCCGTATCTCTTTAACCCTGAGTTGCTCAAAATGTATCGACATGCTGCTATGCGCTTATTGAGTTAATCCACCAACTAAAATGGTTACCATATTTTCTTCGAGTTCAGATGCACTGATCTTTTGTGTAGATCTGTGCCAGCTTTCAATGCCGCTGATGGCGTGCAGTATAATGAGTACAGCAGTTGGAGCATCAATTTTTTTCACTTCATTGTTGCGGATACCAGATTCTATAATGGCTGCAAAACGCTTCCGGTAGATGCGACGCTGGTTTTGAAAATTAGACAGGTATGGATCGGCCAGGTGTTTCCATTCACGATCGCTCACATACACTTCTTCATAATGGTGAATCATTTCATTGATGTGAAAGCGAAGTAATTTTTCAACTTTTTCGATGGACGAAATTTTTTCCGCTTCCACTTCATCAATCTTTTGCAGAAAACGATTGGCTACACTGAAACATAGCTCATGTAACAATTCTGTTTTCGATTTAATGTGGTTATACAGACTGGCAGCTTCCACACCTACGGCTTCTGCAAGGTCGCGCATACTGGCTGCCTTAAAACCCTTCTCTCTGAAAAGAGATGCGGCTTTGGTTACAATCACGTCTTTGCGTGAAATGTTTTTATCGGTCTTGATTCTGGCCATGCTACGAAGATAAACAGCTAACGCGTGTTAGCCAAAAAATGATTTGATATATTATTTTTTGTTAGTTTTTGAGTAAGATTTTAGCTATATTATTTTTGAAGACGTTGTATTTCAATGGCAATTTCTTTGATTACTTCTTGGTTTTGTATCTTATCGTCAATACTAAATATTATAAATACTTTGCCTCCGTATTTATGGCTAAAGGTCTCGAAGCTATTTTGCATTCTCTCAGAGACAGAATAATTGCCAAAGTTTGCTTTTGCAGTAACTGGCTTAATTTGTATGCCAAAAGCTTTATTACCAACTTTACCCAAATAATCAATATCACCAGCGTGATCCAATTCAGGATCACTTTCTTCAAAAATGACATGAGGAAATAATTTGGCAAGGTTGTCTTCTATAACTGATTTCTCTCGTAGAAAACCATCGAAAGTTCTGTTGATGGTCAAATTGAAAATATAATCTTTGCAATCCTGAACAGTAAGTCTATGAAAAGCCTCTGTCCATTCTGGAATAACTACTTCCGTTATTTTTACATATAAGCGTTCTCCTAATTCATCTAAACTTTCTTTGGTGATTTTTGATGGTTTCTTACCATCGGTATGTGCATTCTCAAAATACCACTCCTGCCATTCTTCGAAAGTCTTAGGCTGGCATTCTCTGATTAAAGCCATTACTGCGCCAACTTTATTTGGGCGAGATAGTTGATAGGTTTGTGTGGCGTAGTTGAGAACTTTCTCTTTTTTGCCGAAATCAATAGATTTTTTTTGCATTATCTAATTCGTAGTATTGATCTTCTTGTATGGTTCTTTTTTGATTTATTCCAACTAGTAAGTAAGGCTGTTCTTCTTGTATTATCACTTCTTGTTCTATTTTCTAAACTATCAAGATATTCTTCTAATTCGTTTAATGATGAGATCAGAAAAAAGCCAGCAGGCTTCCCAGTAGCAGCACCAATTAAATCTTTATCATGTTCTATACATTCTTTAATGAGAGTTCTTAATTTAACTTGGTTTCCGCCAATCGGATAACCCATTGCTGTAGCTAACTTTTTTGCGCCGATAGCATTCGCTCTACCTTTGTAAAGATACTTTAAAAGTTTTTTTCTTTCAGTATTTGAGAATGTAACAGGCATTGTAAATTATTGAGTTAGCTTAATGAATTTATTTTTGTATTTATATTCAAACGATTCATCTGTTTGCGCAAGACCATTTTTCAATAGATGAGCATTCAAGAAAGTTTTATTCTCTAAATATAAGTAGCCGTATGTGTCATTCTCATCATTTTGAATAATGGAATCGTACTTTAGAAATACCTTTTTTCCTTTAGTTTTTTCTTTTAAAAATTCTGTAGCTTTTCCGTTAATGACTGGATCCTCTTTTATTCCAATGAGTCTAATAATTTTATTGTTACTTAATCGAACTTTCTCTGGACTTATAACTTCTTTAACGGTAAAATATTCTTCAGTTTTTTTAAAGCCTTCTTTATCAAGCTTAGAACCGAACTGTTTCTTTTTAAGATCTATTTTCTTGTCTAATTTATGTGGGTCTTTAAATAAGTAAGGTTGCTTTTCGATCTCTTGATTATAATCAGTCGCTTTCGATTTTTGCTTTCTAAACTCGTATGTAGTTCCAGTAATATCTTTCTGAGAAACATTTAATTTGTCTTTTATTACATGTATAAATTCCTCATTTATTTCATACCCAATTGAGTTTCTCCCGAGATTTTTAGCTGCAAGCGATGTTGTGCCGCTTCCAGCAAAAGGGTCTAAAACAGTATCGCCCACAAAGGCAAACATTTTAATTAATCTTTTTGGTAATTCCTCAGGGAACATAGCCAGATGTTTATCCTGCCTGGCACCTGTAAAATTCCAGTGTCCGGCAAAATATGTATTCCATTCTGCCGGAGTCATTTTTGACAATTCTTTGATTTCTTTTGAAGGTTTAGGAGCTTCACCGAGCTTCTTAAATATCAGAATAAATTCATAATCAATTTTAAGTATTCCGTTTCTTGGGTAAGGATACGAACCCATTTGCACACCGCCACCGCTGGTATTTGAAGTCGTAACTTTTTGCCAGATAATTGCACCCATGTAATCAAACCCAAGGTGTTCACAGCATTTAATAATTTCCTCTCTTATGGGAATAACCTTATATCTGCCATAATAAACCGAACGAGCAAATTGATCGCCTATGTTCACGCAAAGTCTGCATCCGTCATGTAATACACGATAACATTCCTTCCAGACAAGATTTAAATTATTAATATAGCTTTCATAACTATCGTGGTAACCTATTTGATCTTCTGAGCCATAATCTTTTAATTGCCAATAAGGGGGAGAAGTGACTACTAAATGGACAGATTTATCCTGAACATCTGCCATATTCCTGCTGTCACCGTTAATAATCTTATGATGCGTTCTCACAATAACTAAGTTTTGGCAAACTTAACCAAATTGCTACAGCCCTGATACCGTATAAATACGCATTTTGTAAACACAAATACCCATAGTTAGGCTAAAACATGGCTTTTATCTAAAGAAACCCTTATAAATACTATGTTTTACACTTTTTAACCCTTAGTTTCGCACCCCGATAACAAAAATTAATCTATGTCTTTAGTCGTTGTCGGATCCATGGCTTTTGATGCCATCGAAACTCCGTTTGGAAAGAGTGATAAAATCATTGGCGGTGCAGGTACTTATATTGCCTGGTGCGCTTCAAACTTCACCCCTGTTAAACAAATTTCTGTAGTTGGTGGCGATTTTCCGCAGGAAGAACTGGACCAGTTAACGGCACGTGGCGTTGATTTGTCGGGCGTACAGATTAAAAAAGACGAGAAGACTTTTTTCTGGAGCGGACGTTATCATATGGACATGAATTCCCGTGATACACTGGAAACCCAGTTGAATGTACTTGAGAATTTTGAACCAGTGGTTCCTGAAAGCTTCCAGGATTGTGAGTTCCTTATGCTTGGCAACCTGGTGCCTGCTGTACAGCGTAGTGTGATTGAACAGCTCAAGACCCGTCCTAAACTCATCGTGATGGATACCATGAATTTCTGGATGGAAATCATGATGGATGAACTAAAGAAAACACTGGCGATGGTAGACCTGCTGATGGTAAACGACAGTGAGGCACGCCAGTTAAGTGGAGAATATTCATTGGTAAAAGCGGCGGCCGCTATTATGAAAATGGGCCCTAAATTCCTGATCATCAAGAAAGGAGAACATGGCGCATTATTGTTCCATGAAAACAAAGTATTCTTTGCACCTGCTTTACCATTGGAAGAGGTATTTGATCCAACCGGAGCAGGTGACACATTTGCCGGCGGCTTCATTGGTCATATTGCACGTACGAGAGACATTTCTTTCGAGAACATGAAAACGGCCATCATTGTAGGTAGTGCCATGGCTTCT
>DPWF01000305.1:10187-10845 GCA_003526435.1 Chitinophagaceae bacterium
TGAGAGAAATCAGCAAAGAAGATATCAGCAACCGTATCGATGAATTTGTACAGTTGGTGAATTTTGATATTGACCTGGTGGGATAGTTTATAGTCGATAGTCCATCGTAAAAATGCTGCAATGGATTATGGACCATCAACCATAGGCTGAAAAAATCTTTTGGCTAAAAAATAAAACGCCTCTATTTTCGCAACGTAATGATGACCATGAAACATACAAAACGTATTAAGAAACCTCTCTGACCGGGAAGTGCCTGAACGTTTGTGTATGATCGAACAATATACTCAGAGGCCTTCCCGAAACGGAGGGCCTTTTTGTTAGTAGCAACAACCATAACTGAACAAACAATTAAAAAAAACAAACAAAACCATGAAAGTAGCAGTCGTAGGTGCCACGGGTCTGGTAGGTACCAAAATGTTGGAAGTGCTCGCAGAGCGTAATTTTCCTGTTACGGAACTTGTTCCGGTAGCTTCTGAAAGATCAGTAGGTAAGGAAGTGAGTTTTAAAGGAAAACAGTACAAGATTGTGAGTATGACGGATGGTATTGCTGCCAAACCTGCTGTTGCTATTTTCTCAGCCGGAGGAAGCACCTCTCTGGAGTGGGCTCCCAAATTTGCGGAAGCCGGTATTCGTGTTATTGATAATTCTTCTGCATGGC
>DPWF01000402.1 GCA_003526435.1 Chitinophagaceae bacterium
GAACCAGGAAAAAGTAGGTAAGCTGTTTAAAGTGTTGATCGATAAAAAAGAAGCGGGCCGTTATTTAGGCAGAACTGAATTTGACAGTGTGGAGGTAGATAATGAAGTAGTGGTTCATTCCACCAAAAAGTTAACACCCGGTACTTTTGTGCAAGTGAGAATTACAAAAGCTTACGATTACGATCTGGAAGGAGAAGTGGTATAAACAGAGCAATAAGAAATAAGGAATAAGAAATGAGGAAGTTTCATTCTCCTTATTTCATAGTTTGCACGGCCCTCGGGTTTTCTATCCACGAAAAATAAAAATGTACAATCAGTGATAGCACCAGATACGCTGTCATTACATATTGTGCTCCACTAAAGAAACTATTCATGCCAAACCAGTCGCCGGTACGAAAAAGAATTGAAATGCCAAAAGTGAATTTGAGTATTTCCCAAACCCAGGCGTATTTATTCCTGTCCATCAGCTCAGTAAAAGCATAGACCTGTATAAAAATAAAACCTCCGTAAATAAATATGCCGGGACTGCCAATGGTTGCAATATTACCAAAACAGTAACTGATGAGTAGGAGTGTACAAACCATTTGTACCCATGACCAAGTGAGCAGTGTTTTGGTATTACCGGTTTCGTATTTATTAAAATGGTACACGTCTTCAATTTTATAAACGGGATATTTTTCAGCAACATCAGCGGGACGCCAACCTGTGGGCATGAGCCAGATGCGGAATTTGTCTTTCCAGCTTTGAGCATGCCAGGCATCTTTTATCAGCAGCCATAGATGCATAAAATTGATCTTGATCGGGTTCCAGGTACGCACAGGTCTGGTGATGCCATATACGGCAGGAACATCCGGTAACTCTTCCTGATAGGTGCCAAACATTTTATCCCAGAAAATAAAGATCTGCCCATAGTTTTTATCCATATACTCCTTATTGATCGCATGGTGTACACGGTGATGGGAGGGGGTTACAATTACTTTTTCAAGGAAACCCATTTTATGGATATGTTGGGTATGGTACCAAAACTGGGCAAATAAATGTAATGGCGCCACAATAGCTATAACTTGTCCGGGTACTCCCAATAAAGCTGCGGGTAATAAAAAGATCGTAAAGATTTTTACAATGGAAGAAATGCTTTGTCTCAATGCACAGGCCAGGTTAAAATCTTCACTGCTGTGGTGGATGATATGGTTGTTCCAGAAGAAATTATACTCATGCGCAATCCGGTGTATCCAGTAACCCGCAAAATCCAATGCTATAAAGGCAATGAAATAGGTAAGAAAACCGGATGATACTTTTGTAATGGCCAGATGTTCCACCATCCATTCATAACTGATGACGGCAAAACCGAGGCCAAGTACATCTTTGGTAACATTGGTAACACCCGAGCTCAGACTGGAAATCATATCAAGCGTACGAACGGTTTCTTTGCCCTTATACCAGCCATACCATTTTTCAAATAGTACCAGCAATAAAAACACAGGCATGGCAATCAGGATGATTTTTCCGTAGGTTTCCATAAGTCAATCGTAGTAGAGATAAATTTAAGGATAATATTGGAAAGTGAGTAGCGAGTAGTCAGTAGTGAGCAGGTGGGATACAATTGTGTCATTGGTTTCAGTTACGTGAACTTGTTTAGCACCCTAACTCACTATTCACTACTGACTACTCACCCTTACCTGTTAAAAATGACCAGCGGCTCCATGTATGTACAGTAAATTGTACTTTTACGCCTCATTATGAAGCATCACTGTACCCGTTTATCTTACGAAAGCACCGGATATTTTTCATCGATTGTAGCCGATTATTTAGCAGAGGCAGCAATACTGCGTCCTTTTTATACTCATCTGCCCGATCTTGAAGGGATCAGGGCATCCATACAATCACGTGAGCTTTTTGCTACCCCAAGAAGTATATTGGTGGAGGCTTTACAGCAACAATACAAGGTGGTTGATGCAGAAAAGGCTGTAATTGCCAACATTGAGGCACTGGGTGATGCTAAAACTTTTACTGTAGTAACCGCACACCAGCCCAATATATTTACAGGCCCACTTTATTTTGTTTACAAAATTTTACATGCCATTCAACTGGCGAAATACTTGTCTGAACAATTACCCGCTTATCGTTTTGTGCCCGTGTATTACATGGGAAGTGAAGATGCGGATCTGGATGAACTCGGACAGATCAGTGTTGATGGAAATAAATTAAACTGGTCTACTTCACAGACAGGTGCAGTAGGTAGAATGACAGTAGACAAGGAGTTGATTAAATTGCTGAACGCCATTGAAGGACAAACGGGTGTGTTGCCCTTTGGTAAAGAACTCTCTGAATTGTTCAGACAGGCTTATACAATCGGCAGAACCATTCAGGAAGCTACATTACATCTTGTAAATGCCCTCTTTGGAAGGTTTGGATTGGTGGTGTTGATACCCGATCAGCAGATATTAAAAGCGCAGTTCAGTTCCGTTATACAAAAAGAATTAATAGAAGGGTTTTCACACCAAATTGTAAGTAATACGATCAGCGATCTGGAAAAAAATTATAAGGTACAGGCAGGCGGAAGAGCGATCAATCTTTTTTACCTGATCAACGACAGGCGGGAGAGAATTGAAAAAGAAGGTGATGATTTTGTGGTGAACGCATTAAATCTCCGTTTCACACAAACACAGATACTGGATGAATTAAAAACATACCCTGAACGGTTTAGTCCGAATGTAATATTGCGTGGTGCTTTCCAGGAAACCATTCTGCCCAATATTGCTTTTATTGGTGGTGGTGGAGAACTGGCATACTGGCTGGAACTGAAAAAAGTATTCAATGCTATCAACGTACCTTATCCGGTACTCCTGTTGCGTAATTCTTTTATGATCATGACATCGGAGCAGGAGAAACGTATGCAAAAGCTGGAACTCAATCATCAGTTACTTTTTATGAAAGCTGGTCTGTTATTGGAGCAACTGGTGAAAAGAAGAACCAGCCAGCAACTCAGCTTAACGGAAGCAACCACTCAGCTTTCGAATTTGTATGATCAGATTAAGCAACAGGCAGGCGCAGTTGATGAAACACTAAAGGCCCATGTAGAAGCTTTGCAGGTAAAAGCATCTAAGCGATTGATAGAACTTGAAAAGAAAATGTTGCGGGCCGAGAAAAGAAAATATGAGGCTGAGGGAAGACAGATTCAATTACTGAAAGCGCAATTGTTCCCTAATGATAGTTTGCAGGAACGTGTAGATAATATTTCAGGCTGGTATGGCCGTTATGGAACTGCGTGGATTGATATGCTCCTCCAAAATTCATTAACCCTTGAGTCTGCATTTGTAATACTGACGATGCAACAGGATCACTCGTGATCAAAATTATTGGGCCAATCCTTTTTAAGCCCGTCTATTTTTGTACCTACTTCATCCTGCATCTGCTTTTTATAAGCCGCTAATTTTTCTCCTGTAACAGCATCAGTAGAGCCAATGATCTGTGCAGCGAGAATACCTGCATTTTTTGCAGCATTCAATGCTACTGTTGCCACCGGAACACCATTGGGCATTTGTAAAATGGATAATACAGAATCCCATCCGTCAATTGAATTTGATGATTTAATGGGAACTCCAATCACAGGTAAGGTAGTAATAGCAGCTACCATACCGGGTAAATGTGCCGCACCACCTGCTCCTGCAATAATAACCTGTAAACCTCTCGCTTTTGCTTTTTCGGCATAATCTGCCATGCGTTGTGGTGTTCTGTGAGCTGATACTACTGTTAACTCAAATGCAATACCAAACTGTTTGAGTATGTCGGCAGCAGCCTGCATAATATTCAGGTCGCTGTCGCTACCCATAATAATACCAACGAGGGGAGAAGGATTAGTCATGTGTCAAAGATAATAAATCAAATATTATCCATATTTCGTTGCTCCGGACTTAAGTCCGGAGCAACGAATAGATGATGTTAGTTGATGTCTTTTCCTTCCTTTAATAAGGCTACTGCCCGCTCAACAAATGTTTTATTGGCACCTGCTGGAGCAAGTGGAAGGGCTTTTTCGGCCATTTCCAATGCTTTCTTAT
>DPWF01000033.1:0-4579 GCA_003526435.1 Chitinophagaceae bacterium
GTTCAAACTACCACCAATATTGTAAATGGGAACAATACCCAATACCACATTATCCGGGGCTTTAAGCTTACCTGTAACAAGATCACGCAATAACATCATACTGGCATCAATACCATCTGGTTCGCCAGGATGAATACCATTATTGATCATAATAACAACTTTATTTTCTTTGTGCCATTGTACAGGATCATGTTTTGCATCGGTACTGAATAAAACAAGATGCAATGGATACCCGGCATCGGTTAGTCCAAATTCTTTGATCCTGATACTCGGAAAAGCAGCATCCAGTTCCTTGTAATAGCGAATACATTGATCATAGGTAACAGTTTCTTTGCCAGCCGTTTTTTCGAAAACGGTTTGCCATTTTTGGGCAAATAATGCGGTTGTCAGGAATACTTGTAGGAGAAGCAGTATTTTTTTCATTACTTTAAAGTTGAAAATTTATTCAAAGTAATGGAAAACCCGCATAGTATATTACTGGTTGAGGATGAAGCCAAACTCGGACAGATCATCCGGGATGAGCTAAAGCGGCAGGGCTACCTTGTAGACTTAGCTGTTGACGGCAGGGAAGCAGAAAGTTTTTTTAAGTCGAAAACCTATTCTATCATTTTACTCGATGTAAACCTGCCATATAAAAGCGGTTTGGAACTGTGTAGGNNAGATTTCAGGGCAGCCAATAAAACGGTACCAATCGTTATGCTAACGGCCATTGGCCAGATACAGGATAAAGTAGAAGCGTTTGAACTGGGCGCTCACGATTACCTGGTTAAACCTTTTCATTTTGAAGAATTATTTGCCAGGGTTAAGGCATTACTTAAACGTACCGATAAGCCGGCGGAAGATGAGAAAATTATTGTTGACGACCTTACCATTGATATGAGGAATAAGTCGGTAACAAGAGGTGAACTGCAAATTAACCTGACGGCAAAGGAATTTACCCTTCTTACCCTCCTGGCACGTAACCGCGACAGGGTAATCTCCAAACAGGAAATACTGGAAAAAGTATGGGACCTGAGTTTTGATACGGGTACCAATACCATCGAGGTATATATCAGTTTTCTGCGTAACAAAATTGACAAGCCATTTGAACAAAAACTGATTCATACAAAACCCGGATTTGGTTATTACATCAAATAAAGTATACCTGGGATGAGTTTCAAACTCCGATTTGCGTTACAGTTTGCTTTTGCTGTAGCAATAATTCTGCTGATATGTTTTGTCAGCATTTACTTTTTGTATGCTAACCACAGACAACAGGATTTTTATAACAGGATGCGATCGGAAGGACTGGAAGTGTACAGACTTTTATCAAAACTGGAAGGGGAAGACTATAATAAATCTCTGGAGCTGATACGTGAAGTACATAGCAGCATTATTGCGGACGAAGAAATTGTTATTCTCGATACCAACAGACATATTCTTTTTTCAATCTCTAAAGCAACTGATACTTCAAAGTTCAACGCTATATTCCAAAAGATAAATCCTGGAATTGATTATACAGAAATTGATGAGGATCGGCAGTATATAGGACTGTATTTGCCGGAGGAAAAAATACGTATGGTCATTACAGGCATTGACGAGCCAGGACTAAGCCGGCTGAAAAATCTGAAGCTGATTTTGCTGATTGTATTTGGGGTGGCATTGCTCATTACAACTTCTATTTCTTTTTTGTTTAGTAACCAGGTATCTCAGCCGTTGCTGGCTTTAAGTAAACAAATGGAAGCTACTTCAGAAGTAGACCTGCGAAAACGGATTCCTGAAAATGCAACTTTTTCTGAAGTAAATCTTGTTGCCAGAAATTTTAATGCCATGCTTGAGAGACTGGAAAAAATATTCGAGTTTCAAAGGAGTTTTGTGCATCATGCTTCTCATGAGCTTCGTACACCATTGGCTACTATGTTATCTCATACAGAGTCGGCACTTGCCAACAGGCTTACAGAAGAAGAATACCGTATTGTGCTTGGGTCTTTGAAACAGGACCAGGAAAGGATGATAGAGTTGACCAACTCATTATTGCTGATTTCTCAGTTTGAACAGCAGGGATTCGATCATTCATGGCCCATTTGCAGGGTGGATGAAATGCTGTATGATAAGATCAGCATCAACATGAAAATGTTCCCCGATCTGGGAATATCACTGGTTTTTCTGAATACACCATCATCCGATGATGATCTTAATATCAGGGGGAATGAGGCGCTGCTTAAATCCATGTTCAGTAACCTGATTCGTAACGGGTATTATTATTCAACCAATAAGAAAGTAGAAATATTGCTGGAAATAACCGACGAAAAAGTATTGGTACATGTAGAAACCCGAGGCGAACATTTGAGTGAAACGGAGAGAGAAAAAGTGATGATGCCGTTCTATAGGGGAGAATATGCCCGTCATAAGAAAACAACAGGAGCTGGTCTGGGTTTAACCATTGTTCAAAGAATTCTGAATATGCATAAGGGGGCCCTGGTTTATTCGCCCATGCCTAACCAGATCAATCGGTCTACGGTTATTTTACCCAAAGCTGCAACGGTATAGTGGGAACAAAAAAAACCAGCCCATGGGGCTGGTTAACTATTTAATGCTGAAAATCCGGTAGCGGATTAAGCTGTAGTATTTGCTTTCTTAGCCAGTTTGCTCTTCAGGTTAGCAGCTTTGTTTTTGTGGATGATGCCACGCTTAGCTAACTTGTCGATCATAGAAACAACGTCAGGTAACTGCTCGGTATAAGCCTTGGTATCTGTACCGGCTTTCAGTTCACGAATAGCGTTACGGGTAGTTTTACCATAATAACGGTTACGATCGCGACGCTTAGCAGCTTGTCTCACATCTTTCTTAGTAGCTGAATGATTTGCCATGTTCTGTTTTTTTCAGGACGGCAAAGGTAAGGACTGGAAGCCAAACAGGGAAATTTTTTATTAAAAAAGTCCGAAAGTCGGGAAAGACAGGAAGTCCGGAAAGCAAAAGGTTGGTTTCCGGGAGCCGATAACCTGTTTGCAGGCTCTTTTCTTTCGGAGTTTCGGTCTTTTCCGACTTCCGGACTCCTGGACTCACCCACCCATAATTTGGTTAAAAATTAGGCATTTTTTCTGCCTTCAATGACCGATATTTGCCAACCTGTAATTAAAAATTAGCCGAATAATATCTACTCATGAAGGATTTTTCGTATATCACAAACTCGCATCCAGCTTTTATTGAGAGTCTTTACCAGGAATTTGTTCAGAACCCGGAGGCCATTGACCCCGATCTGAAGAAATTTTTTGAGGGTTTTGATTTTGCAGTAGCCAATGGAACAGGTAGTGCAACGGGCTCAAACGGACAGGCTGCCACTATTGCTGATGGTATCGACTGGATGAAAGAGATCAAGGTATACAGGCTTATCCTTGGTTACAGAAACAAAGGCCATTTACTGGCAAAAACAAACCCCATCAGGGCAAGAAAAGACAGGGGAGCTAATCTCGATTTATCTTTTTTTGGATTGTCTGATGCAGACATGAACACTACATATCAGGCAGGTAACCTGATCGGATTGGGGGCCACTACGCTAAAAAATATTCTCACCCATCTCGAAAGTTGTTATGCTTCGCATGTGGGTATTGAATTTAAATACATCAGCGATCAGAAAAAGATTGACTGGCTTACCAATGAAATGGAAAGACAGTTTACACAACCTCTTTCGTTGGATAAGAAAAAACGTATCCTCGAAAAACTGAACCAGGGGGTGATGTTTGAAAAATTTCTTCACACCAAATATATCGGTCAGAAAAGATTTTCACTGGAAGGAGGAGAAACTACCATAGCTGCACTTGATACAATTATCAATACAGCCGCCAATAATGATGTGCAGGAAGTGGTAATTGGAATGGCGCACAGGGGAAGACTGAATGTGCTTGCCAATATCATGGGGAAAACCTATGAACAGATATTCAGCGAATTCGAAGGCACTGCTGTAATGGATCAGACGATGGGTAGTGGTGATGTGAAATACCATATGGGTTATGGAAGTGAAGTGCAGACGGCCGATGATAAAACCATTCATCTTAAACTTATGCCCAACCCATCGCACCTGGAAGCGGTAGACCCGGTAGTGGTAGGTTTTGCAAGGGCAAAGGCAGATGTTTTATACAAAAGCGATTTCGATAAAATTTTACCGATACTGATTCATGGCGATGCATCAGTAGCCGGACAGGGTATTGTGTATGAAGTGTTACAAATGAGTAACCTGCTCGGTTATTATACCGGCGGCACTATTCACTTCGTCATCAATAACCAGATCGGATTTACGACAGATTTTGAAGATGCCCGTAGTGCAGATTATTGTACATCAATCGCTGCAATGGTACAGGCACCTGTATTACACATCAATGGCGATGATGCAGAAGCGGTTGTGAAATGCGCGGAGATTGCCACGCGCTATCGCCAGGAATTTAATTCAGACATCTTCATTGATATGGTCTGCTACCGCAAACACGGACACAATGAAGGTGATGATCCCAAGTACACACAGCCGCAATTGTACGCGCTGATCGATAAGCACCAGAATCCACGCGAAATTTATACACAGTTCCTGATACAAAACGGAGAACCT
>DPWF01000033.1:4608-5026 GCA_003526435.1 Chitinophagaceae bacterium
ATTCTGGGCCGATCTGCAGGAGCGTCTCGATGAAGTAAAACAAAATCCATTACCGTACAAATACCAACAGCCGGAACTGGTTTGGAAAAGTTTGGGTAAAGCCACCGAAGAAGATTTTGATCAGTCGCCTGCAACAGCCATTGCTGAAGCAGAAGTTAAACGTTTGTTTGATAAGCTGATGAACTGGCCTGCTGATTTCAAACCACTGAAAAAAGTGGAAAAACTATTGCAGGACAAAATCAAACTGCTGGAGACTGAACAAAAGATCGACTGGGCCACAGCAGAATTGCTGGCATACAGTTCTATCCTGGTGGAAGGAAATATTGTACGTATGAGTGGACAGGATGTGAAACGTGGCACATTCAGTCATCGTCATGCAATTCTGCGTGATGAAAACACGAACGTAGAATATAACAGA
>DPWF01000140.1:0-1045 GCA_003526435.1 Chitinophagaceae bacterium
AAGATGGTATGAAAACAATTTTACATCTTGATCAGTTGGATGCTTTTGAGCAGGTTAATTTACCCAACTCTGTACTGGCTACTTAATAAACAACTCCCATTCTCCCCTTCTCTCTGTTAAAAAAGTTTTGCATGTTTTAAAACCACTCATGCATGATGTGATAAACAGCGAGAAAGTAAGAACGGGAGTGATGGACTATTTGAGAGATTCAATGATGACTTTAAATTCATCGGCCAAAAGAGATGCACCACCTACCAGACCACCATCTACATCGGGTTGAGAAAAAAGTTCTTTTGCATTGGATGCTTTTACACTTCCGCCGTATAAGATGCTGATTTCATTGGCCACTGCTGCTCCGTATTTTGCTGTTAGCTGCGCGCGGATATATGCATGCATTTCCTGCGCCTGCTCACTGGTAGCCGTTTTACCGGTACCGATGGCCCAGATGGGTTCATAAGCAATTACCACCTGTTTAAGTTGATCGGCAGTGAGATGGTATAATGATTCTTCCAGTTGTTGTGCCACATAAGCATTCTGTGTACCAGCTTCCCTGATTTGCAGGGGTTCTCCACAACAGAATATAGGTGTGATGTTATGTTCCAGCGCAATATTTACTTTTTCAGCCAGGAACTGGTTGCTTTCATTAAAATATTCTCTTCTTTCTGAGTGTCCTAAAACCACGTACGATATACCTAATGATTGTAACATTACTACAGAAATTTCTCCTGTATAGGCACCACTTTTTTTATTGTAACAATTCTGCGCAGCCACCGCTATATGCGCGCGACCCGAAACCTTTGCCTGCGCCATTGCCAGGTAGGGAGCCGGAACCGCAAATACCACCTGTCTGTTCTCATTCAGCTCATAATTGTTCAGCAATAACTGATCGAGTAATTGTACTCCTTCTGTAAGGGTGAGATTCATTTTCCAGTTGGCGGCGGCTATTTGTTTCCTCATTGAATTGTTTTTGAGATGGCGAATTTAGGTGTTTTTCTCTGTGGTTCCTTCTGTGCCTTCTGTGTCTTCAGTGGCATTATTTATTGTC
>DPWF01000140.1:1073-2969 GCA_003526435.1 Chitinophagaceae bacterium
TTCCAGCAGGTATAGCAGTATGTTCTTTTCTGCTTCCGTTAATGCTGCGTTTTTGAGTTTTTTCCAGTTATTAATATCGTTCAATGCTTTATCTATATTGTATTTCACGCCCTTGCAACCCCAACTGAAATCGGGAATGATATTGGGTAACAATCCTTCTCCGAATACATTCGATGAAACACCTATTACTGTTCCGGTGTTGATGGATGAATTGATGGCAGTACGGGAATAGTCGCCCATGATAACTCCACACTTGTATCCGGCATCGAGGTAATCATTGGCGGCTTCGCTCCAGACTTTTACCATGCCGGCAGTGTTTTTCAGGTTACTGTTACTCGTACCTGCCCCCCAGTTACACCACTCACCTATTACGGAGTCGCCCATATAACCATCATGTGCTTTGTTGGAATAACCCATGATGATACTGTTCTTTATTTCGCCCCCACCCATACAAAAAGGTCCCAGTGTGGTGGCACCATAAATGCGGCTGTTCATTTTTAACACCGAGCTTTCACCCATGGCAAAAGGGCCTCTGATAGCAGTTCCTTCCATTACTCCTGCATGTTTGCCAATATAAACAGGTCCGGTTGATGCGTTGATGATACAATGCTCTATTCTTGCTCCTTCTTCCACAAAAATGTCGTCAGGATTGATCAGTTTATTGGTGGAAGAAATGGCCGAAGATGTTCGTCCATTCGTTATGAGTTTAAAATCGAAGCGAAGCATGCGATCGTTCCACTGCATCAGTTGCCAGGGGTATTCAATGCGTTCGAACAATGGATGATCATGTATCAGCGTAAACGGACGGATACTTTGTGTTGCATCAAAATCTGTAAAGGGAATATCGCTCTTGCCTGCGATCAGTCCTTTTTCATCGGCCCAGCAGGAACCGTTTGAGAGTCCCTGTATTTTATCTATCAAATCTTGCGAGGGCAGAACAGCCGCATCCATCCAGATATGTTCACCTGCATCCGGAGCTGTATATAAATGCTGCAGGTATGCCTCGGTGTGCATGTGTACAGACATACCTGTAAGCTGTTGCCAGCGTTCTGCCATGCTGTAAATACCCATACGCAAATGAGCCACTGATCTGGCTTTGGTAAGCGGGAACAGGCTGTTCCTGTAAATTGAATCGAATAATACGATGGCCATGTATCAAACCTACAGGAAAATCATGAAAACGCATTATCGGGTATACCTGTAATGTCCGATGATGGGATAATCAAATAAACAATCTTCCAATACCTGTCCGTCACCTATATTATGCACAATCAGATGTCTTTTTCCATCTGCTGATTTTTGTTTTACAACCAGACCTATATGTTTCATCCCCCTGCTCAGCGACCAGCAAACAATATCGCCCGGTTTATAATCACCAGCATTCTCCGTAACCGTTAGCAAAGCTCCTGAACGTTTGAAAAAAGTCATGAGGTTGGGTACTCTTCTGTGATCAATATTTTTATCGGGAACGTTCAATCCCCATGCATGCGGATATTGATTAAAATGACGGCGCATATCTTCATGCACGAGTTGCTGTAAATCGACGTTTAGTTTCCGGTAGGCACGAATGATTACATCGGTACACACACCTCTATCTTTCGGAACATCTCCATTGGGATAGGCAATGGAAAAATAAGAGAGGTCGTAGATTACTTTTTGTTGGGTGAGTGTAAGAGCAGAATCTGCCAGACGGGAGAAAAAAACTGATTGTGCTGACAATAACTGATGAAAAAAGATGCTGAATAAAATAGACATCCAGCTTTTCGCAGATAATAACATGCCGGTTCATTTTCTTAGAAATGCAGCCAGCCTGTTTTTACATAAGAAGAATTGTTAATGTTAGTTTAATCAGTTGTAATGACTGACTAAAGGGTACCCGGTACGGGAATCGAACCC
>DPWF01000140.1:3065-3412 GCA_003526435.1 Chitinophagaceae bacterium
TTTTTCGGCGAACAGGATTTTAAGAAATTTTCAGACCTTAATTCGGCTTAATTCAGCTTAACCTATTTTAGCTTATCAGCCTCGAAATCAGGCAGTTGCGAGCATACAGCTTAATTTCGTTTTTCGTGAAAATTGCCGGTTTACCCTCCGTTTACCTGCAAACGACCTGCAAATTTTTGATGTGAATGTGACAGAGTGAAAAACGAAAAACAAAAATCATGGCAGCTTCTCCAATCATTATCCTTGACAAACGAAGAATCAAGAAAAATGAAACTTACCCAGTAAAACTTCGCGTTACCTACAAAGGAACCAGCCGCGATTTCCAGACCATTTTTGACATGACCGAG
>DPWF01000065.1 GCA_003526435.1 Chitinophagaceae bacterium
AACATTTGCGCTTTACATTCTTTGCTATCTGTTATCGGAAAAGAATGAGTGATATGCTGTTGGTTTAAGACGATCTAAAAATCATCGTCGTCATCATCATCAAATCCACCGCTTTTATCGTTAAAGAGGTCGAATTCTTTGAAGTCTTCATCTAGTTTAAAATCTTCATCCTCGTCGTCACCTTTTTTCTTGGCGCCGCCGGTCTTCTTCCCTTTACTTTTGGGAATATCAAATTCGTCGAAGTCTGGATCCCAGTCATCGTCTTCTTCACCTTTCTCCCAATCATCACCAGCTTCATCATCCACTTCTTCATCGTCATCGTCGTCATCTTCTTTCGACTTTTTCGATGTAGATTTTGATGCGGTTTTTTTACCGGAAGGTTTTACATCCATTTCATCATCGTCATCATCCANNAATCATCATCATCGTCTTCCATTTGCTTTTTGCTTTTTGAAGACGGTTTCTCGTCAGCATTTTTAGGTGCTGCTTTTTTAGGGGCTGAGGATTTTTTATCCTTATCAGATCTTTCTGCCATATTCCAATAAGATTAACTGCGTAAAATTTCAACGCAAATTCTTATTAACCAAAAAAATTTTTCTGTTACAAATGCGGTGCCACAAACTACAATCTTACAATCTGATCCCGGCCTGGGCCATTAGACACAAATTTAACGGGTGCACCCACATAATTATTAATAAAATCAATATAAGTCGACATCGTTTCAGGCAAAGCTGCTGCTTCTTTAATACCGGTTGTATCGGTATTCCAGCCAGCAAAACTTTTCCAGACAGGTTGAATATCTATTCCCGACATCTGGAAAGGTACTTCGGTTGTTTGTTTCCCATCCATGTTATATGCCGTACAAACATTTAATTCGTTGAAACTGTCGAGAACATCTGCTTTGGTCATGATGATTTTAGATACACCATTGATCATGCAGGCGAATTTCAGCGCAACTAAATCAATCCAGCCGCAACGGCGTGGGCGACCTGTAGTGGCTCCAAACTCACTTCCGATTTTACGTAACTCTTCACCTGTTGCATCATGTAATTCGGTTGGGAAGGGGCCGCCACCCACACGTGTACAATAGGCTTTGGTTACACCCAGCACTTCATTGATCTGCCTGGGCGATACACCTAAACCGGTACAAACACCTGCTGAAGTGGTATTGGAAGAAGTTACAAAGGGGAAAGTGCCGAAATCAATATCCAGCATACTTCCCTGTGCACCTTCTGCTAATACTTTTTTGCCTTTACTGATGCTATCGTTGATGAAATATTCACAATTAATCACATTCAATGTCTTCAGGAATTCCAGGGCCTCAAAAAATTCCTGTTCTGAGGCAGAAATATCTTCTGTGAAATTGAAATTGTTGAGTAAAACCTGGTGTTTTGTACGCAGGTCATTGTATTGTTTGGAAAAATTAGGGTGTAAAATATCTCCTACACGCAGGGCATTTCTGCCGGTTTTATCCATATAAGCCGGTCCGATACCTTTTAAGGTGGAACCTATTTTGGATTCACCTTTTTGTAATTCGGAAGCTTTATCCAGAGCGCGGTGTGTGGGAACAATTATATTGGTTCTCTGGGAGATAAAAAGATTCTTGCGTACATCAACACCATAGGCGGCTACTGCATCACATTCTCTTTTCAGGGTTACAGGGTCAAGTACCACACCATTTCCTATAATATTAACGGTATTCTGGTGAAAAATACCAGAAGGTATCTGGTGAAGAACCATCTTTTTCCCATCAACATATAAAGTATGTCCGGCATTCGGACCTCCCTGGAAACGGGCGATGATATCGTATTCCGGAGCGAAGTAATCAACAATCTTTCCCTTTCCTTCAGCACCCCACTGTAACCCAAGTATAACGTCGACCATAATATTGCTTTGAATCGCGGCAAAAATAGGAGATAGTTTGGGGTTTGTTGTGTTTGGTTGAGATTATTTTTCCGGAGAAGCAGGACCGAAATTGAAAAGGCAAAATTAAAAAGTCGAAAACCAAAAAACACGCTTCGTTTAGAGGGTTGACTTTTTAATATTTGTTTCTATTTCCCCTCCGTTTCGGCATCAAAACGATCAACTGTTTGTATGCCATTGAGCGATTTAAGGCGTATTACCAGTTCTTCCAGTTCTTCTTTATCGTGAACGAATACTTTGATGGTGCCTTCAAACAGACCTTCCTTTGATTCAATGGTTAAACCTGCAATATTGATCCTGAGATCGCCACTGATTACATTGGTAATTTTATTGATAACGCCTACATCATCCAATCCCACAATTTTCAAACCGGTGAGGAAAGAAATTTCCTTGTTCTTCGCCCATTTTGTTTTTACTACCCTGTGCCCATAATTAGCCAGTAATTGAGCTGCATTGGGGCAACCTGTTCTGTGAATAATTAAACCTTTACCTGTGCTTACAAAACCAAAAACGTCATCGCCCGGTATGGGGTTGCAGCATTTGGCAAGTGAATACATGATCTTGTCGCTGCTCTCGCCAAAAATGATTAGTTCCGAATCTTTTTTGCCATATGTTTTCTGTGTAGCATCAACAGCAACTTCCTGGATAACGGGCTTGGGTTTGGGTATTTCAACTTTATCGCCCAATACCTGGAAGTCTTTGAGTTCTTTCAGGTCAATTACTTTGGTGGCAATTTTGTAATGCAGATCGAGTGAAGAGGGGAGTTTATAGAACTGTACCAGTTCTTCTATATTATACTGGCTGTATGCGGCACCCATACTCTCCAGTTTTCGCTGCAACACATATTTACCATCTTCGGCTACTTTTCTTTTTTCTTCCCTCAGTGCATCTTTAATCTTGTTGCGGGCCTTGGCCGTTACAACAAAACCCAGCCAGTCTTCGGAGGGTTTCTGTTTGTTGCTGGTAATAATTTCAATCTGGTCGCCACTGCGTAATTTATNNATGATGTACTTTGGCGCCAATACATTTGGAGCCGATAGCAGAGTGAATGGAAAAAGCAAAGTCCAGCGCTGTACTGCCTGTAGGCAACATTTTTACTTCACCTTTTGGCGTATACACATAAATTTCTTCTGCCAGGAATGAAGTTTTGAAGTCCTGCAGAAAATCAACGCCTTCAGTATCCTGTGTACTCAGTACTTCACGTATCTGGCCAAACCATTTATCGAAACGGTCCTCATCATTACTGCCTTCTTTGTATTTGTAATGGGCTGCCAGACCTTTCTCGGCAATTTCATTCATACGTTTGGTACGAATCTGTACTTCCACCCACTTACCCTGCGGACCCATTACAGTTGTATGCAGGGCCTCATAACCATTGCTTTTGGGATTACTGAGCCAGTCGCGCAAACGTTCGGGAGATGGATTGTATTCATCGGTGATCATGGAATACACTTTCCAGCAATCTTCTTTTTCTTTTTCGGTGGGTGAGTCAAGAATAACGCGGATGGCAAAGAGGTCGTAGACCTCTTCAAAAGCAACTCCTTTCTTTTTTATTTTATTCCAGATGGAGTGGATGCTTTTGGGGCGGCCATAAATTTCGAAGTTGAAATTGGCCGCCTGCATCTTGTCTTTTATCGGGCGAATAAATTCATTGATATACCTGGTTCTTTCACGTTTGGTTTCTGCCAGCTTTTTTGCAATATCCCTGTACGCCTCTGGTTCCATGTATTTCATGGACAGGTCTTCCAGTTCTGTTTTAATACTGTATAAACCCATGCGGTGGGCGAGTGGTGCGTATACCCAAACTGTTTCAGATGCAATCTTCAACTGTTTCTCCCTTTTCATATGGTCGAGCGTACGCATATTGTGTAAGCGGTCGGCCAGTTTTATCAGAATTACCCGGGGGTCATCAGTAAGTGTCAGTAATATTTTTTTGAAATTTTCTGCCTGTTGAGAAGTGTTGGTGTCCATCACCGTAGAAATCTTGGTGAGACCGTCAACAATACGGGCAATTTCGGTACCGAATTCTCTCTCTACATCTTCAAGAGATATATCGGTGTCTTCCACCGTATCATGCAGCAGTGCACAAATGGTACTACGTACCCCCAGTCCAATTTCTTCCACACAAATCATGGCTACGGCAATCGGATGCAGGATATAAGGTTCTCCGCTTTTTCTACGCATGGTTTTATGCGCATCGGCAGCCATTTCAAAAGCATGACGAACCAGCTCCTTATCGCCTTTTTTTAATTTCGATTTCAGGCTGCGTAATAAAGCACGGTAATGCCTGATGATCTCATTTTTTTCCTGCTCGGGATTCAGATTATACTTGGGTAATGCCGCTTCAACCGGTATTTCTTGCGCTTGCTCCATATCTATAATACGAATATACGAAATCGTGAATGGTGAATGATGAATCGTCAATGAGGATATTCCCTATTCACCATTGACCATTCACGATTCACCATCTTAACTAAATTTTACAGCATCGGTAACAACCACCCGGGCTTAGTTGTTAACTTTGGCACCTGTCATGACTGAAACGAGCAAAAAGAAAGTCTTCGATTTTTCCTTATTGTCAAGAGTGTTCCTCTTTGTGAGGCCTTACCGTACCAGCTTTTACCTCAGTATCATACTGGCGGTAATCATGGCTGTTTTTGCTCCCATCAGACCGTATTTAATTCAGCTAACAGTTGATAAAGCCACAGGGAAAACAGTAGGTGTGCCCGGATGGCTGGACAGTTTGTTATTCGGCCCCGATTTATCTGATGCCAGCCGTTTTA
This sequence comes from Chitinophagaceae bacterium, assembly GCA_003526435.1. Classification (GTDB taxonomy): domain Bacteria; phylum Bacteroidota; class Bacteroidia; order Chitinophagales; family Chitinophagaceae; genus Sediminibacterium. Next base: position 4,707 of record DPWF01000065.1, read on the forward strand.
TTATAGCGGTAACTTTATTTCAGATTGTATTTCTTTTTGTGGAAACGGCAATACGTTTTGTTTTCACATTCATAACGGCTTCCATGGGGCAACATGTGGTAAGAGATATGAGGGTTGCCACCTACAAAAAAATACTGGGTCTGAATCTTCGCCAGTTCGATAAAACCCCGATAGGTACCTTGACCACAAGAACCATTGATGATATTGAAAGAATCAATGATATTTTTTCAGATGGATTGATCCCTATCATTGCCGATATACTGGTTATTGTGGTAACACTGGGCGTGATGTTCTGGGAAAACTGGCAGTTAACACTGATCTGTCTGGCGCCCTTCCCCATTATGATCATTGCCACTTATTATTTCAAAGAAAGTGTCAATAAAAGTTTTATCAGCGTAAGAAACGCAGTAGCCAGTCTGAATGCTTTTGTACAGGAACATATTACCGGAATGCAGGTGGTACAGGCGTTTGCAGCAGAAGACCGGGAGATGAATAAATTCAAAAAGATCAATGCCGAACACCGTAATGCCAATATCAAAGCCATTTTTGCTTATTCTGTTTTCTTTCCTGTAGTAGAAGTGGTGCTGGCGCTAAGTACGGGTTTACTGGTCTGGTGGATAGCGGGAAAACCTGCCGCCACCAGTCCGGGGTTATTGATGGCTTTTATTCTCTATCTCAACCAGATATTTCGTCCGTTACGTGTAATAGCCGATAAATTCAATGTGTTACAAATG
>DPWF01000105.1 GCA_003526435.1 Chitinophagaceae bacterium
TGGTATTGGTTTTACGGCCAATAAATCCCTTGTTCACTTTAATATAGTTGTTTTCCTCGAGGGTTTTCAAATGACTGGCCAGGTTGCCATCGGTAACCTGTATCAGTTCTTTCAATTCATTAAAGTTTACCTCATCGTTCACCATCACGGCACTCATGATACCCAGCCTGATCCGGCTGTCGAAAACTTTATTCAGATGTTCAATCGGGTTGTTCATACGCGTTCATATTTCCACCACATCAGTGCGCCGTACAAAATATGTAAAACTCCAAAACCAATGGCCCATGCAATAAGCCCATAGCCAATAAACCATAAATTAACCAGGCCAAGTATGATCTGACAAATACCCAGCCACCTGATTTCAGATACCGTGTATTTACTGCCATTGAGTAAAGCCAGTCCATAAAACACAAGACAGGAAGGCGCAATAAGTCCTACTAAATCGAGTTCCAATAAGCGGTAGGTAACAAAAGCACCTGCAATCAAAGGAATAGCAGTATTGATCATTAATCTCTTGGCTGTACTACCCCAGATGGAAGTATTCGTCTTCTTACTGCGCATCCAGGTGAAGAATAAGGCCAGCAATAAAGCAGATAAAAATGTAAGGGCTCCGGTTGTAATAAGCAGATATTGTACATTGGTTTCAGGATACATCTGAATCTCATCAGTCGTCTGGAGTTTGCCCCGAACGGCTAACCACACCGGCCATATATAAATGGTGGCCGCCAATGCGCATAAACCTGCACTGATGCCACTCAATCCGCTTAAACTGATAAACCGGCTGCTCCTGTTCATCATGTCCTTGATGTCGTGCAGGGCGTCGATATGTTTTTGCTCCTCTTTCATAAAAGCACTTTGAGATTCAAAGTAACTATCGAATTTCCATATTTCCAAGTCTTTCCAAAAAAATATTTGTTAATAGCCTCTGCGAAATCTTCATTTACTCTTACTCCCTGCGTCGGGTTTATTCGTTAGAATCAGTTATTGGTAATTTGGGATCACGCAATTCTACCGGTTTACTGTAAGCTTTTCGCATCCGCATATTCAGTAACTCTACAATAAAAGAAAACGCCATAGCGAAATACACATAATTCTTCAGGTGTAACTGGTGTGCATTCACACTGTCCCATCCTTCAACAATCAATACGAAACCAATCATCACCAGAAAGGAGAGCGCCAGCATTTTTAGTGTAGGATGTTTATGTATGAAGTTGGAAATATTGGCACTGAACAAAAACATGACGATCATAGCCACCACTACAGCAGCAATCATGATTTCAATATGTTTGGCGGTACCGCCCGCAGTAATGATGCTGTCGAAACTAAAAACCATATCAATCAGCATAATCTGGAAAATGGCATTACCAAAACTGAGTCTTTTACTCGATTTTCCAATTGCTTCTTCGGCCTCACCTTCCAGTTTATGGTGTATTTCTCTTACTGTTTTGTATAACAGGAATAAACCACCAGCAAGCATTACAAGACTGGCCAGGTCAAAATCTTTGCCCCATGCACTAACAACGGGTTTTCCTTTTTGCGCAAGCAGCCAGCCTAAACCAAACAATAAAACAATACGGGTACTCATACCCATGATCATCCAAAGCAACCGGGCTTTTTTCTGTTGCTTTTTCTCCATACGGTTCATGATAATGCTGACAAAAATTACATTATCAATACCGAGTACAATCTCAAGAATTACCAGAATCAGAAAACTGATCAGGCTTTCAGAAGTAAATAAGTGTTCCATATAATCAGCTTATGCTTGTAATAAATGTTTACAAATGTTTTTTACGATAGAAGGGCCTTCATAAATAAACCCGGTCCAAACCTGTACCAGCGAAGCTCCTGCATTTATTTTTTCTGTAGCATCGGCACCCGTAAAAATGCCACCGCTTGCTATAATGGGTATTTTACCGCCTGTTCCTTTTGAAAGATATTGAACCACTTCTGTTGATCTTTCCCTTACCGGCTTACCACTCAAGCCACCTGCACCAATGGTAACGATCGTTTGCTCAGGTGTAGCTAAACCTTCACGGCTGATGGTGGTATTGGTGGCTACCAAACCATCGAGGTTTACTTCAAACGAAAGAGAAATAATATCATCTAATTGTTCCTGAGTGAGATCGGGCGCAATTTTCAGTAAAATGGGTTTTGGGTTCGTTTTTGCCTGGTTACTGTTTTGTAGTACAGAAAAAATTTGTTTCAGCGAATCTTTATCCTGCAAAGCCCTTAAGCCGGGTGTATTGGGTGAGCTCACATTCACCACGAAATAATCTACATAATCAAATAGTGCTGAAAAACAAATGCTGTAGTCTTTCCAGGCATCTTCATTGGCCGTCATTTTATTCTTACCAATATTCCCACCAACAACCAGTGTTGAGTTCCCTTTTTTTCTGGCAGCCAGTCTTGCAGCTACCGCTTTCACGCCATTATTATTAAATCCCATTCGATTGATGAGTGCTTTATCGGCGGGCAATCGAAACAGGCGCGGTTTATCGTTACCCGGTTGGGGAAGGGGCGTAACGGTGCCAATCTCTACAAATCCAAATCCCAGTGCTTCCAGTTCATTCAGGTAAAGCGCATTTTTATCGAAACCGGCCCCCAGTCCTACAGGATTGGTAAAAGACAGACCAAAAACCTCTTTCTGTAAAGCAGTATCCTTACAGGAAAAACTATTGCTGATCAGTTTTTTAACAGTACCCAGCGAGCAGGCTGACCTTAGCATATCCATCGAAAAATAGTGCACATCTTCAGGTGGGAAACAGAAAAGTAATTGTCTGATAAGCGGGTAGATCATGATGCCGCGAAGATAAGGCGCATTTGGGGATCAGCCGAACGGAGCACCCGCAATGACTCATTCCGTTAAATTTGGTTGCATAAACAACTTTTTTAAAAAAATCCTTACATTTGATAGGTAAAACCAAGATTATGCAGGAAGCATATATAGTAGCCGGTTATAGAACCGCAGTGGCCAAAAGTAAACGTGGCGGATTCCGTTTTTTTCGTCCCGATGATCTGGCTGTTGAAGTGATCAAAGGTTTGATGGCAAGCGTGCCACAACTTGAGGCAAAACGGGTAGATGATGTAATTGTAGGCAATGCCGTTCCGGAAGCGGAACAGGGCTTACAGTTTGGCCGTATTATTTCTGCACGTGCGCTGGGCATTGATGTGGCTGGTTTTACCATTAACCGTTATTGTGCAAGTGGATTAGAAAGTATTGCACTCGCCACGGCCAAAATTCGTACCGGGATGGCAGATTGCATTATTGCCGGTGG
>DPWF01000353.1 GCA_003526435.1 Chitinophagaceae bacterium
CGTGAATGGTGAATCGTGAATGGTCAATGGGTAAGTCGATCATTCACTCCAAGTTATTTACGATTCACCATTGACGATTGACCATTCACTCCACTATTCCGCCCAACTCATCGTATATCCTGGGTTCTCGATTTCCAGGGCTTCTACTGTTAGTTGAAGGGGATGAACAGTACCTACCATAACAGCCAGCTCCTGAGTTTCTTTCTTGCCAATACTTTTTTCAACGGCGCCGGGATGCGGACCATGTGGAATACCTGCCGGATGTAATGTGATCATTCCCCTCGTTACATTTTTCCGGCTCATAAAATCGCCATCAACATAATACAGCACTTCATCACTATCTATATTACTATGGTTATAAGGAGCAGGTATGGCATCTGGGTGATAGTCGTATAACCTCGGACAAAAACTACAGACCACAAAATTGTGTGCTTCAAAAGTCTGGTGTACCGGTGGCGGCTGGTGTACCCTTCCGGTAATGGGTTCAAAATCATGTATACTGAATGCAAATGGATAACAATATCCATCCCACCCTACAACATCAAAAGGATGATGGGCATAATGCAATCCATATTGAATACCTTTCTTCTTCGTCTGGATGAGGAAATCACCTGCCTCATCAACCGTCAGAAGATTTTGTGGTGTGCGGATATCACGCTCGCAAAAGGGCGCATGTTCCAATAGTTGTCCGTATTTACTTACATATCGTTTGGGATAGCGGATCGGACTAAAACTTTCAACAATAAATAACCTGTTATCAGGTGTATCGAATTTGATCTGGTAAATAGTACCTCTTGGAATCACAAGATAATCGCCGTAAGCAAAGGGTAGCTGTCCGTATTGAGAAACAAGCACACCACTTCCTTCATGTACAAAGATCATTTCATCTGCATCTGCATTTTTGTAGAAATAACCGGTCATACTCTCTCTGGGTGCCGCGAGTACAATATGGCAATCATTATTTACCAGAACGGGCTTGCGGCTTTTGAGATAATCGTTTTCGGGTTTTACATTAAACCCCTCAAAACTTCTGTGTTTCAGCATTTTTTCTTCTGCAACACGTGGTTGTACATTTATCGGTTCATCGGTATGAATAATCTGTGTAGGTGGGTAATGATGATACAACAGTGAATAGTCATTACTAAAACCTTCTGTAGAAAACAATTGTTCCGAGTACAATGACCCATCGGTTTTCCGAAATTGGGTGTGACGTTTATGAGGGATGGTACCTAATGTATGATAATGTGGCATAGAATTAAAGTTACAGGTTACAAGAAACAGGATTCATGGTTGTTATGTAAAATTGGCATTTTTATTCACCGCTGATCCGCAGAGAAAAGGAGTTTACGCAGAGAGAGAGGTTAGTATTCCACAAGGGCCAGTGAGAGCATCAGGAAATAATATTTCCATGCGCGTTTATCGATCCAGTAGGTAAAATTTCGTTTAAATGGCATAGGTTGCAATCTCTGAGTGAAATTAGCAAAGTTTATGAATGATGCACTTAAAAAATTACACACAGCCGGACTCGTAGTGCTGCAGGATCGTAAACTTTTACTGGCATACAGCAAACGAAAACACGCTTTCTATCTACCCGGCGGCAAACTGGATGATGGTGAGAACGCAGTTGCGGCCATCATCAGGGAAATTAAAGAGGAACTTTCCATTGATCTTTCACCGGAAGAACTGGATTTTTATTGCCATATTTCGGCACCAGCTTATGGAGAAGAACCTCCTGTAATGATGGAGCAGGATTGCTTTCTTTATACACTTAAATCAACCCCGGTGGTAAATGCTGAAATAGAAGCTGTTCGCTTTTTTAGTTTTACAGCATTTAAAAAAGAGGTGGTACAGGTACCGGGTGTTTTATTGCTATTTCAACAACTGATTCAAGATGATAAAGTTGATGCATAAATGAAACGAATAGGTATTATATCAGACACACATGGATATCTCGACGATGCCGTATTTAAACATTTCAGAGATTGTGATGAAATATGGCACGCAGGCGATTTTGGCAATGATGCGTTAGCCGAACAATTACGCCGGTTTAAACCGCTTCGTGGGGTGTATGGAAATATTGACGGACAGGATATACGTTCTGTTTACCCGGAACTCTTGCAATGGGTTTGTGAAGATATCAAAGTGATGATGCTACATATTGGCGGTTATCCTCCCAAATACAATAGCCATGCAAAACCTCTTATTATTGCCGGGAAACCTCAATTATTTATCAGTGGGCATTCGCATATCCTGAAAATCATGTTCGATGATGCTTTACAATGTCTGCATATTAACCCCGGAGCTGCAGGCAAACAGGGCTGGCACAAAGTACGCACACTGGTAAAGCTGGATATTGAAGGTAAGGATATGAAGAACTGCCAGGTAATAGAACTGGGAGCCCGGTAATCACCCATGTTTTCATCAACCTCAACAGTAGTCTATTAGCCGTTCATCCCAATTTAACAGCTATATACTTATTCATGCTTCATATATTGGCTTACTAAAACCTAAAACTATGCATCCAAAATTTTTACGCCTGTTACTAACCGCTTTACTGTTTTGTTCCCTGCAAAACTTTACAATGGCTCAAACCAATCCTGAGGAAGCTGCTGTAAAAGCCTGTCTCGAGAACTATATGAGTGGTATAGGAGATCGTGTTGAAAAAGCTTTTCACCCGAGTGCTTTTATGAAATACGTAGACATCAGCACAGGCGAATTCAAGGATGTACCTATTGCAGATTATATTGCCCGTGTAAAAGCCGGTTCAGGTCCCGGTAAAAGAACCATTGGCATCCAGTCACTCAATATTGAGGGCACTGCAGCGAATGCTAAAATTAAAATTGAAACAGAAACTGCAACCCTTTACGATTATATGAATATGCTCAAGATCAATGGTGAGTGGAAAATTGTAAGTAAAATATTTTCAAGGGTGAACAAATAGATTACCGTTATTAGTGGCCGATTAGTTAGTTGCGCTGCAAATCTGCAGCTAATCATCAGGTTATTTTTGTATCTTTTCCATTCATAAAACTGCTTTATTATGCCATCTTTTGTGAATCGTCGCGACTTATTGAAATTTGGCTCCATGGCCGCTATTGGTATGGGCTTAAGATTACCTTCTCTTGGCATGGGCAATGAAGAAGGCATTCTCCGAAATTATGGCGCAGCAGACGGATTAATCAACCTGAGTTCCAATGAAAATCCATATGGTATTTCTCCTAAAGCCCGCGAAGCTTTACTGGCGGCTTTGGGAGAAGCTCACCGCTACCAGTATAACCATACCAACCTGAAAGATTTTAAAAAGCAACTTGCTGCACATTATGGCGTAAATGAAGAACAGGTATTGGTTACGGCAGGTTCTGGAGAAGCTTTAGGATTATTACCACGTCATTTCAACAAAGGCAAACTGGTAACGGCCAATCCTACTTTTGGTATTTTACCCGCCACTGCTAAAATGCTGGGGCAGAAAGTGGTGGAAGTTCCTTTGACCATTGATCAGAAGCATGATCTTCCTGCCATGTTAAAGGAAGTGGATGATGACACTTCACTTGTTTATATCTGCAACCCCGCTAATCCAAGCAGTACCATTGTTTCACCCGCATCTTTAAAAAATTTCTGTATAGAAGCATCCAAAAAAGCTTATGTAGGAGTAGATGAGGCCTATGTTGATTTTCTGGATGCACCCGATAACGAATCAATGTTACAATTGATTGAAAGACATCCCAAAGTTTTTGTAATTGGCACTTTCTCTAAAATTCATGCTATGGCGGGTCTGCGTATTGGTTGGGTAATAGGGCATGCCTCCCTGATTAAACCCCTTGCAGAGAACTATTTTATCCGTACACAGATGGCTATGTCTGCATTGTCGATGAGTGCCGCTTTGGCAAGCCTCAAAGACCCGGGATGGCAAAAACTGAGCAAAGAAAAAAATGCCGCTGCAAGAGATTATACCTACCATGCTTTAAAAGCCATGAAAATTGATGTGGTAAAATCGTACACCAATTTTCTCTTCTTCCCTATTCCCAATTATAAAGGAGATTTTGCGGCTGATATGTTGCAGAAAAATATTTTCCTCCGATCATCCAATTACATCAATGGCAAATGGGCCAGGGCCAGTGTAGGAACCATGGATGAAATGAAACAGTTTATTGAAGTAATGAAACAGGTTCAGGTGTAAATACCTTACCTGTCATTATTACCATACTTTTTCTTCAGCATAAAAGCAAGGGGTAAGCCTATCATTGTTATCAGTATCAGCATTGCCCTGCCCGCCTCCAACCATTTGAAAGGTTGTTGTTTTACTGATGTCATAGGCAATACCAACTTGGCCATAACCAGCCAGATAAAAATTCCATACACAATTCCTATCAGGTACAAATTATACCGATGCAGGGCCAAAGGTTTATACAACAGGAAAAAAAACAGCGTGAATAAAAAGGCTACCATAAAATGTAATACCAAACCAAAAATTATACTTGTAGTTCCTCCGGTATACGCTTCTGCTCCCGAGACTGCGCTCGTGATGAATTTCAACACAATCAATGGCGATTTTCCAGTTGAAAGGTAGAAGGAAAGCATGGCTGCCAATATATCCAGGATACCAACCAGCAACCAGGCTTTGATAAAGAAGTAAATTGTTTTCATGATCTGGCTTTTGCAGTTTACATCATATGTTGTTGAATATGCTGTTGAAACGTTTCTTTATACCCTGCACTTACAGGCAGCTCACGTCCCGCTACTTCTACTAACTGCTGACCCAATTTTTGTACATGTTGCAGGTTTACGATATAAGAGTTGTGAATCCGTACAAAGCAATCGGGCAAAGAGGCGGCCATTTCCTTCATTCTTTTATACACAAGGTGTTTCTGCTGGCTTGTATGGATACACAGGTATTCTTTATGCGCTTCTATATAAATAATATCGGCCATCTGGAGCCTGATAACTGTTCTACCCGTTTTAATAAACAAAATATCATCCTGTTTCGGTCCAGTTACTTCTTTTACCGGTTGAGGTAAAATATGTAATTGCAATTTTTGAATGGCCTGCAGAAACCTTTTAAAAGAAACAGGTTTTAGCAGGTAGTCGATTACATGAAAAGAAAAACTATCCAGCGCATGTTCTGCATAAGCAGTTGTGAATATCATTTTCTGTTCCCTGGGTACCAATGCCGCCATTTCAAGACCAGACAATACCGGCAGATTGATATCCAGGAAAATAACATCAACACTATTTTTTTTCAGGTATTCAAGTGCTTCTATCGCGTCGTAAAATTTACCCTTTAGTTCAAGCATGGGTAACTTCTGCATATAATCTTCAAGCAACTGCATGGCAGGTGGTTCATCTTCAATAATGAGACAAGTAATTTTTGCACTCATAGTGGTATACTTAAAATAGCAGTATAGGTAAATGCATCATCCGGCTCTGCTTTCAGGCTGCTTTTATCATTGTACAGCAACTGCATCCGGCTTCTAAGATTTATTAATCCTTTTCCGCTCTCTTCCTTTGTTCCCACTTCTGCAATTCTGTTTTTAACAGTTACTACCAGTTGCTGCCCTTTGTTCTCGATATCGATAACTATAAAATTATCTTCTTTTCTTTTATCGATACCATGTTTAAATACATTTTCCACCAATGGTATGATGAGCATTGGCGGTAACTGAACATGTGAAATATTGCCTCTTTCATGTACAGATACTGCCAGTGGATAACGCATCCTTGTTTTTTCCAGTTCAATGTAATTATGGATAAACAAGAGTTCTGATTGTAAGGAGATGAGATCTTTGGGGGCCTCGTCTACAAAATAACGCATGATCTGTGAAAGTTTTTCGAGCATGGCTGCAGTAACCGGTGACTCTCTCTGCGCGTAGAAATAAATATTATTGAGTGAATTGAACAAAAAATGTGGCTGCACCTGCGCTTTCAACAAATTCAACTCCGACTCTGCCTGTTTTTTTTCGAGGACCTGCTGCTGTTTCTGCAACTGAAAATACCGTAGGGCAATATAAAAAAGTACGCTGGTGAAATAAATCAGCACTCCGGATACCAGTGTGCTGAATACACTTGTCCAGGGGAAATCCTGCGGTTTTGCTGCAAAATAAGTATTGTAGAACCACCATGAAGTACCGGATCTGTAAATGGCAACAGTGATCAGTAAAATCAATACAAGCAATACATAAATAACTTTTTGCTGACGCATGTAAAATCTCGGGATCAGCCATGCAGCATTTCCATACACAATGGCCATATAAGAACTGATCATGATCACTGAATAACCCATTGACTGTAGCAGGGTATCAAAATGAAGCAGGGTCAGCACGTTAATGCCAAACAAAAGCAGCCAGATTAACCACTGGATCTGGGCAAAACTCCATTTTCGCCTGATCAATTGCATTGTTCAAAGCTACAGGGAAATCAGTCAGTATCATATCCTTTCAACCAATGGGTACTTTTTTTCAACGGATATCATTTTTCCGTTTTTTAGTTCATTGATTAAACAGAACCTGCCAACTGTTTAATCTGTATTGAATGAACCCGCAAACAGAAGCACATTTACAACAAAAAAACATGAACCCTATTTCACTTATTCTCCTGGTAACGCTGTTGCCCGTTAGTTCAGTCTTTGCACAGAAAAAAGATACTGTTCACATTCAGCCACATCATGTTAATACTAAAGTACTCATCCCTGGTACCCATCGCTGGCTCGTATATTTTAAGATGGGTGCCGACAGTCCACGAACCATGTTTAATATCTGGACAAGACATATTGAAAGAAAAAAATATGAGGGAAAGGATGCCATTGAAATAAAACAGGTCTGGGAAGATAAAGACAGCATCATGCATACCACATTGTCTGTTTCTGATGCCAAAGATTTTCGCAGTTTATTTCACCAATCCTGGTGGAGGCAAAGAGGCAGTACCAGTTTTAATTTTTTAACAGGGGAAGCCAATGTCAACGACAAAAAAATTACAGCGGGCGATACGGCCACAAGAACAAAAAGAATTCGTCAGGCATTTGATACTGCGCTTACCCAGTATACCTTAAACTGGCATCTCGATCTGGAAGTATTTCCTCAACTCCCGTATCAAAACAATACTACGTTTATGATCAATTTTTATGACCCGGGATCACAGCAACCTAAATGGGTAGCTTACACCGTAACAGGGAGCGGAAAATTACCCGGCTTAGATGGACAGGAAGCAGATTGCTGGCTACTGGAACACAATGATACCAACAACAAAGAAGTTTTCTGGATCAGCAAAAAAACAAAAGAGGTATTAAAACTGGAACAGCAATTCGGAACGAGGTTCAGGTATAAAATCAAGTTACCGTTTTCATTATAATTTGGAAATTTGGAAATGTGCTAATTTGGAAATCAAGGAGAAAATATACGGTCTCCATTTCCAAATTAGCACATTTCCA
>DPWF01000031.1 GCA_003526435.1 Chitinophagaceae bacterium
AGCCCCCACCATTCCTGTATCACAAACAACCATTTATTCGATTTTTTCTTGCTGCGTATTTCATAACCCATGGCAGTGCTACCATCGGCTGCTTTAAAACTTACCGGTTTGCCGGCGGCATCGGCGAGTGTAAAGGCCAAAGGCTTCTCGTGCATCATGGCAAACGATGTTGTAGTGGCTTCGGCTTTAAACTGATCCATGATTTCAGATGTAAAACAACTTATATAACAGGCAGGTGTTAGCGGTTCAGGAGCCGGGGTTTTATAACTGTACCCGAGGAACGCTGCAGTACAAAATGCTGCCAATGCAAGAATGACTAATTTTTTCATAACAAATTTTTGAGGATAAAGATGTTCACGTCAAGTTAACACATTAGGCCGGGAATCGTTCAATTGCAGTCTCCCGTTTTTTTAGATCAGTTTTTTTGCTGTACCTTTGTATGACCTCTGAATTTTTTCACCGCTCATTTACAAGGTCAATTGATTTTTCCGTTATCTGGTTGTATATCAATACAATAGGTATCGGCTTTTTATTGTTATACCTATGCTTCAATGAGTTGGGTTCATTAGGTGCAATAGAAACATTAAATGGGCAAACAGACGAAAACGAATAAACAATAGCATATCATGGCCAAGTACATTTTTGTTACCGGAGGTGTAACGAGTAGTTTAGGAAAGGGAATTATAGCAGCATCGCTTGCCAAATTATTACAGGCAAGAGGATTGAGGGCTACCATTCAGAAATTCGATCCCTATATTAATGTCGATCCCGGTACACTCAACCCCTATGAACATGGTGAATGTTACGTAACAGAAGATGGAGCTGAAACAGATCTCGATCTTGGTCACTACGAGCGTTTCCTGAATATTTACACCTCACAGGCCAATAATGTTACCACAGGACGTATCTATCAGACTGTTATCAATAAAGAAAGAGCAGGCGATTTTCTTGGTAAAACAGTACAGGTAGTACCACATATTACCGATGAAATCAAACGAAGAATGTTGTTGCTGGGGCAGGACAATAAATACGATATCATCATTACTGAAATTGGTGGAACCGTTGGTGATATTGAGAGCTTGCCATTTATTGAAGCGGTGCGCCAGCTACAGTGGGAGCTGCCCGATGAAGATGTAATGGTAGTTCACCTTACACTGATTCCTTACCTCCGTGCAGCAAAAGAACTTAAAACAAAACCTACGCAACACAGCGTAAAAATGTTGAGTGAAACAGGTGTCCATCCCGATATTATTGTATGCAGAACAGAGGAGCCATTGAATGATGACATCAAACGCAAAATTGCATTGTTCTGTAATGTAAAAACAGAAGCTGTAATTGAAGCCATGGATGCTTCAACCATTTATGAAGTACCTCTACTGATGCTGCGTGAGAAGCTTGACCTGATCTGTTTGAAAAAACTGAATATCACACAGTTTAGTGAACCCAATCTTGATAAATGGAAAGGGTTTATAGATAAACTGAAATATCCGAAAGGAAAAGTAACCGTTGGTTTGATTGGAAAATACATTGAACTACAAGATGCATATAAGTCCATCCTGGAAAGTTTTGTACATGCAGGTGCATTGAATGAAGTAAAAGTACAGGTGGTGAATGTGCACAGTGAATACATCACTCCGGAAAATGTTGCGGAAAAACTGGAAGGATTGGATGGATTGCTGGTGGCGCCGGGGTTTGGTCATAGAGGTATTGAAGGAAAGATTGTAGCTGTTCAATATGCCCGTGAAAAAGGGTTGCCATTCTTTGGTATCTGTTTGGGTATGCAGATGGCTGTAATTGAATTTGCAAGAAATATTCTGGGGTTGAGTGATGCTCATTCAACTGAAATGGATACATCTACATCGAATGCTGTTATCAATATGATGGAAGAGCAGAAAAAGATTAAAATGATGGGAGGTACCATGCGTTTGGGCGCATATCCATGTGAAATTAAACCAGGCAGCCTGGCACACAAAATATATGGGGAAACAAATATTTCCGAACGTCACCGCCATCGCTATGAATTCAACAATGATTATTTCGATCAGTTTGAAGCCAATGGTATGATTGCGAGTGGCCGTAATCCGGAAACGGGTCTGGTGGAAATCATGGAAATTCCTCAACACCCATTCTTTATTGGTGTTCAATACCATCCGGAATTGAAAAGTACCGTCGAGAACCCTGCACCACTCTTTGTACATTTTATTGGCGCTGCAAAAAAATACAATGACCAAAGAACTGCTGTAAAGAAAACCAGTTTACAAGGAGAAAAATAATTCTCCAGTCAAGATACAACTATTCAGGACCCGGTTTTACCGGGTCTTTTTGTATCCATCAATCTAAACCTGTATTTTTCAGTAATCAATAAACTTATCAGTAACATGAGAACAAGGTCTGTAGGAATATTTTTCCTTTTGCTTTTCTGCTGTGCCACCAGTCTTAGGTCCCAACCACCAAGAGGCATTCATTGGTCAAAAGATGGTACAGGTTATTTTGCAGTAGAAGATGGTAATATCGTATTGACACAATTACCGGGATTCTCCAAAACAACCATCGTTGCCAAAAATCAACTTACACCTGCCGGGGCATCTGCACCATTAACGGTGCGTAATTTCTTTTTCTCTCCCGATAATCAGCAGGTGATGATATATACCAACACAAAAAAAGTATGGCGTTACGATACCAGGGGCGATTACTGGTTGCTCGACCTCAGTAGTAAAAAACTCAAACAACTGGGTAAGGGACGCCCTGCCTCCACTCTCATGTTTGCCAAATTTTCGCCCGATGGGAAAAAAGTAGCTTATGTAAGTGAATACAATGTTTATACAGAAGATTTGAAAACAGGTGTAATAACAGCACTCACCAAAAATGGAAACCGCAAACTGATCAACGGCACTTTCGACTGGGTGTACGAAGAAGAGTTTGGTTGCAGGGATGGCTTCAGGTGGAGCCCCGACAGCAAGCATATTGCTTTCTGGCAGATAGATGCTGCTGCTACAAAAGACTACCTGATGATTAATACTACTGATTCCATTTATTCATTTGCTATTCCTGTTGAATATCCATCTGCCGGTGAACCGCCATCACCATATAAAATTGGTGTAGTGAACATAGAAAGTCGTCAGAACAAGTGGATGAGTATTCCAACAGACCCAGTGTTGCAATCTTATGTTCCAAGAATGGAGTGGAGCAATGAAAAGCAACTGATCATTCAGCATATGAACCGAAAACAAAACCAGACCGACCTGATGTTATGTGATATAGTAACCGGTACATCAAAATCTATTTATCATGAATCGGATGAAGCCTGGATCAGCACCATCGGCGAATGGGATAGTGATTATGATTATGGTGGATGGGATTGGCTGAACAATGGCAAAGCGTTTTTGTGGGCCTCAGAAAAAGATGGCTGGCGTCATTTATACAGATTGTCTATCGATGGTAAAACGGAAACACTGATCACGAAAGGAAATTATGATGTGATAGACCTTCATGCCATTGATGAAAAAACAGGATATGTATATTTTGCAGCTTCACCTGAAAATGCCACGCAGAAATATTTGTATCGCACCAAACTGGATGGCTCAGGTAATGCTGAACGACTAACGCCTGCGAATCAACCCGGCACACATAATTATGTTGTATCACCCACCGGAGCATATGCACAGCATAGTTTCTCCAACTATTATACACCCAATGCAAGAGAATGGGTGGCGCTTGACGGGCACAAACCCATTGATGGTAATAAAGTAAATGAGGCATTGGCCAAATCAAACAAATCAACATCAAACCTTGAATTTTTTAAAGTAACAACAGTAGATGGTGTTGAGATGGATGGTTGGATGGTAAAGCCAAGGCAGTTCGATCCGGCAAAAAAATATCCTGTGGTATTTTTTGTATATACGGAACCTGCCGGAGCAAATGCAAAAGACCAATATGGGGCTGGAAGCAATCGACTCTATGCGGGTAATATGGCCGATGATGGTTATATCTATATCACAGTAGATAACAGAGGTACACCTGTGCCAAAAGGAAAACAATGGCGTAAAAGTGTATATCGTAAAGTAGGGCTGGTAAATATCCGCGACCAGGCAATGGCCGCCAAAGAAATATTCAAATGGGGTTATATCGATACCAGTCGTGTAGCTGTATGGGGCTGGAGCGGCGGTGGTTCTGCCACACTGAACCTGCTTTT
>DPWF01000107.1:0-303 GCA_003526435.1 Chitinophagaceae bacterium
CAGGGAGAAGGGGAGAACGGGAGTGCTCGCTGAGATATTATTCAATACAGGTTTTCCTGATTTCTTTCCATAGGTCACGGTAACACTGTGCCGCATAACTACTGGCAGCAAAGGTTTCAAGTGGTGCAGCATGTACCCCCATTTTCTCTACATCGCTCAGGTATGGAATATAGCTTTTCAGGAAAAATTTGTCTTTATAAAACTCATTCATCACTTCATGATGCAGGTTTTTCCGGTGGTCTACCATACTGAAGAAACACTTGATCTTGGAACGGTCGAGATCATTTTCTTTAAAATAGCTAT
>DPWF01000107.1:344-5505 GCA_003526435.1 Chitinophagaceae bacterium
ATCCACTGTTTCATAGGAACGAATAGATAATGTAGTAGGTATATTAGGCATCAGTACCCAGTCTGCCGCTACAAAAACGGCTTCATGCAAAACAGATATACCCGGGGGGCTATCCAGTATTACAATATCATAGTCTTTTTTTAAGGGTGCAAGCAGCGTCAGTAGTTTACGGCGCGACTGTTTCATGTCATTCAGCAGAATGTCTGCATGTCTTGCAGAAATATCTGCCGGTATGATATCGAGGTTGTCATACCCTGTCGGCTGAATAGCATCGGCCAGTTCCATTTCGCTGTTGAGCAGTTTACGGGATTCATTTTTTACTGTTGCACTGGCACCCAGGTAAAAAGAGGAGGAACCCTGCGGATCAAGATCCCATACCAATGTCTTATATCCTTCTTTGGCAAATAAATATGCCAGATTGATGGATGCGGCAGTCTTACCCACTCCACCTTTGAGATTGTAGATTGCTAATGTGACCATGCTCTAATATACGGTTTTTTTAGAAAGCCGATGGCTGTGAGCCATGAGCTATGAGCTTCTAGCTGCTGGCTACTAGCAATAAAATATAATTATAGGATTAATCAGCTATCATTTATCTTATTTTCTTTTTGTATAGAAGCTAGAAGCTAGAAGCTCGTGGCTTGCAGCTTCTCTCCTCTCCTAATGCACCAAATACCCCAGCACCAGACAACCCAGCACAATCACCGGCGCAGGTATTCGTTTTAATTGCAGCAGGAAAAAGGTAAGGGCAATAATCAGGATATCGAGGATGGCGATATAACGGCCCTCAAAAAGGGCAATCAGGAAAGTATCTTTCATCAGGTAAAAAGTAGCACCGGCCATAATACCCACTACTGCCGCATTGATGCCTTCCAATGACCGGAAAATAACCACATATCTCTTCAGGTTATGCCATACAGGGAAAAAGAAGAGTACCAGTAATGCGCTGGGCAGGAAAATAGCAATGGCGCCTATCACGCAACCCATCAACTGCCACCAGGCTCCTTCTTCTTTTAATACCATTCCTCCTGTAAAAGCGCCTATTGAAAACACCGGTCCGGGAATGGCTCTTACCATACCAGAACCAGTCAGGAAATCTTCTTTCGACATTTTCAATACTTCCCTGCCGGTTTCCTGTATACGTTTCGATTCGGGGCGGGTTACATATTGTTCGTACATCAGCGGCATCATTACGTCGCCACCACCAAATACAAGGCTGCCAAAACGATAGGCATTCTCAAACAGGTTAATGGCCTTCCTGTTTTCCCAGTTTTGTCTTGTAGCAGTTTCCGAAATATATCCTGCAATACCAAAGAGTACAAAGAAGATGAGGATATTACCCCATTTGATTTTTTTCTTTGGCTGGTCTTTCTCCGGAATTCTTTTATCGCTGAAATTGGTGGCAATACCCGCCGCTACAATCAATGCGGGGACAATCCAGGGTGTTTTAAACAATATAAAAGTGGCCAGCGATGCCACTGCCATAATCACCCTTGTAATGGTATTGTGTACCGCCAGACCAAAAATGCGATAGGTAGAATAGGCAATAAAACCAATGGCCATGGGTTGAATAAACACAAAAAAATCGGGGCGAATAGATTTGCTGTTAAAATACTGCAACAGGAAAGAAAGTCCACCCATCAACACACAGGCTGGTGTAATCCAGATAAGTAAAGTAAGAACGGCCAATGGCTCGCCCCCTCTTTTATAACCAATCAGTGTAAGTGTTTGTGTGGATGAGGCACCGGGTAATAACTGGCAGAAGGCATTATACTCCATCAGCTCTGTTTCCGTTACATCTCTTCGCTGGTGCACAAAGGTTTTCATCATCATACCCATATGTCCCTGTGGTCCACCAAAAGCTGTTAAGCTATGCCATAATACAGCACGCAGAAAAGGGATATGGCGTAAAAGTATCAAGGAATAAACGGGGGATTAATGAAACTGAAAATTAATGAAAACCCGGAAAACTGCGCCTTACTGATTTTGGGGAGGTTAGTGAGTAGTGAATAGTCAGTAGTGAGGGGTGAGTTTTGTTTGTTTTTCACTTCTTACACCCAACAAAAACGCAGATCATCATGACAATCTGCGTTCTATTAATTAAGTGAGTAGTGAATAGTGAGTACTAAGTCTTCTTCCTTCCTGATCTCTTGTTCCTTGTTTCTTGCTTCTTATTTCCTATTTCTTCAACCCTATTTCCCTCAGTCGCTCATCCAGGTATTCACCTGCTGTTGCATCGGGATAAGCTTTTGGATGTGCATCATCAATACAGCTCTCCAGACAGGCCAGGCTCATTTCACTTCTTGGGTGAAGGAAGAATGGCATGGAGAATCTGCTTGTGTGCCAGTGTTCTTTTGGCGGATTTACCACGCGGTGTGTGGTACTGCGTAATTTGTTATTGGTTAAACGCTGTAACATATCGCCCACATTCACTACAATCTGTTCTGGTAAAGATGTTACATTCACCCAATCGCCCTGTTTGGTCAATATCTGTAAGCCATCTGCTGATGCACCTACCAGCAGGGTAATGAGGTTAATATCTTCATGCTGCTCGGCACGAATGGCACTTTTAGGCTCCTGTGTAATGGGCGGATAATGAATACAACGCAGGATAGAATTACCATTGGCAATATGTGCGTCAAAATAATTTTCATCAAGACCCAGATAAATGGCAATGGCCTGTAATAAGGCACGACCACTTTTTTCGAAATTGCGGTAAGCATCAAAAAGTGTTTTATTCAGCGGCTCCACTTCTTTTACTGATACATTATCGGGATATTCACTTTTAATGGGATCGCCGTTTTCAACGGTTTGTCCGTACTGGAAAAACTCTTTCAGATCCGGTGCCTCACTGCCTTTGGCGTGTTCGCGACCAAAGCTCGTGTAGCCTCGCTGACCAGCCAGACCGGGTATTTCGTATTGCAGCTTTTTCTCCAGCGGGAGGGCAAAAAACTGCTGAACATATTCATACTGGTGGGCAATCAGTTCATCTGGGATTCCGTGGTTTTTAACGGCTACAAAACCTACTTCTTCATATGCTTTGCCAAGCTCCTCTACAAAAGCGGCTTTGCGCTGGGGATCACCACTTAAAAATTCTGCCAGGTCTACTACGGGAATGGCCATAACACTCGTTTTTGTGTGAATAATACAGAACCGGTTTTTCAACCGTCTGGAAAATTACAAAACTACTTCGATTTATGGTAGTATGTAGACAAAGCCTTTGTTTCAGGTATTTTTATCAACTTTAAGGAATGAAGTACCCCGGTATAGTATGCTTGTTGATCGGTTGTCTGTTTGCGTGTAATAACGGCTATCATAAATATGTATCACGCTATACCCTGCCCGAAACCGTGAGTACGCCTGATTACAGTAACATGGAGTACTGGGCGGCTCACCCTTATAAAAAAGATCCTTCAGACAGTATTCCCAAACCCCTGCGTAAAAACTATCAGCCCGATTCTACAGTTGATGTATTTTTTATTCATCCAACCACTTATACTGATGATGCACGTCCATTTGGGTGGAATGCGCCTATTTATAATGCCGATCTGGCGGCTAAAACCGATTACAGTACCATTCTTTATCAGGCCAGTATTTTTAATGAAGCAGGAAGAATTTTTGCGCCAAGGTACAGACAGGCCAGTCTCAGTTCTTATTTTCCGGTAACAGCAGCCGATACTGTTGCGGCATTGGCCGCTTTTGAGCTGGCTTATGCAGATGTAAAAGCGGCTTTTTCTTATTACCTGCAACATTATAATAAAGGCAGGGCTATCATCATCGCCACACATAGCCAGGGTACCACACATGGTAAAAGGCTGGTAAAAGAGTTTTTTGATGGAACTGCATTACAACAAAAATTAGTGGCCGCCTACCTGGTGGGTATTCCTGTGGAAGAAAACTGGTTTACCCATATTACAACCTGTTCTACTGCTGCACAAACAGGTTGTGTACTAAGCTGGCGAACTTTTAAAGAGGGCTATAAACCCGATTATGTACTGAATGAAAAAGAGAAAGCTATTGTAACCAACCCACTTACCTGGAGCAATAGCGATACGGTTGCCTCACGTAAAAAAAACAAAGGTGGTGTGGTGACTAATTTTAACCAACTGGTAAAAAAAGTAGCTGCAGCCAGAAATGCCGGCGATGTTATCTGGACCCATAAACCCCGCTTCTTTGGTAATATTTTCTTTACCACGAAAAATTATCATATCGGCGATTATAACCTCTATTACCTGAGCGTGCGTGAAAATGTAAAAGAAAGGGTGGCAGCTTATAAGAAAAAATAGAAATCCCCCAAGCCAGCTCCGGACTTAAGTCCGGAGCTGGCTTGGGTTAGGAGATAAGAATGATAATAATATTATTGTTTACTGAAACGAATGGCTTTGATGAATACATCACCATTAAATGCATTGAGGATATAATTACCGCTGGCGAGGTCGCCAAGGTTGATGACCAGTTGCTGTAAACCCTCGCTCACATCTTCCACGATGGTTTTGGCCATATGTCCGTCTACATCCAATACTTTCAGTATCAGGTTACCTGCACGTTCAGACATAATTGTTAAATAGCTGTCTTCGCGGATGATATTTGGCTGTAAGTGCTGGATATACATAAACCCTCCTTTTTATTCTGTTATGAAATAATGGCTCAGGGGGATGTATATTATTGACACCAAATATGGTGCCAGTGCTGCATAAAATCATTGATTTTTAACGAATACCAGCGAAAAAGCTGTGCTCTCTGCCGTGAATTATAAATACCAACCACTGATAAAATGGAATTTACAGAGGGTGCTGATATTATTTAAGAGACAATTGCTTTTTAACTTCTGCTAATTCTATTTTGAGTTGATGAAGTGTATCAACTACTGCTTTAAATTCTGAGCGGCTAACGGGTTGTGTAATATATTGTGCGGCTGGCTCTGCTGCCATGTTTAATTCTGCTCCGGGTTGTTCCTTAAAAAAACTCGCTACATCTACTTCAAGAATGCCTGCTATCTGAATCAATCTTGTAACCGATGGGTCTGTTTCTCCTCTTTCAATTTTTGCATAGGCGCCGGGGGTAATGCCTAATTCCGTAGCCATATTCCCCTGGCTATAATCCTTTTGCTCCCTGAGCTTTCGTATACGATATCCGATCGTCTTTTTCACACATCAAAAAT
>DPWF01000238.1 GCA_003526435.1 Chitinophagaceae bacterium
CGTTAACTTCATGTTTGATCAGAATATCGAAGGTGTTGATTTTATTATCTGTAATACCGACGCCAAAGCAATCGAACAAAGCAAGATTCCCAATAAAATACAATTAGGCCCACACCTTACACAAGGACTTGGTGCAGGAGCCAACCCGGAAGTAGGTAAAAAAGCTACCGAAGAATCACTGGAAGAAATCAAACGCATCCTCGAAGTGAATACCAAAATGGCATTCATCACCGTAGGTATGGGTGGTGGTACCGGAACAGGTGGCGCTCCTATTATTGCACAGATCTGTAAAGAACTGGGTATTCTGACAGTTGGTATTGTAACCACCCCTTTCGGGTTTGAAGGCCCGCGCAGACAGTTACAGGCCGATGAAGGGATTCGCCAGTTGAAACCATATGTAGATACATTACTGGTCATCAGTAATGATAAACTGCGTATTCAGTATGGTAACCTGAAAATGAAGGAAGCATTCTCAAAAGCTGATAATGTACTGGCAACTGCTGCAAAATGTATTACGGATGTAATCAATAGCCGTGGTCATATCATTGTTGACTTTGCAGATGTATGCACTGTAATGAAGAATGGCGGTGTGGCAATACTGGGTAAGGCAGAGGTAGAAGGCGAAAACCGCGCACAATTGGCTATTGAGGAAGCTCTGTCATCTCCATTACTCAATGATAATGATATCAGGGGTGCAAAATGGATACTCATCAACATCAATAGCGCAGAAGGAGATCATGAGTGTACGATGGATGAATTGGAAACCATCAACAATTTCCTGCGTATGCAGGCCGGAGAAGATACGGATGTGATTGTTGGTATGGGTTATGATAACACATTGGATAAAAAAATCGGTATCACCCTAATTGCTACCGGATTTGAACATAAGGACCCTTTCGCTAAACCTGTTGAACAAAAAAAGCCTGAACCCAAGCAGGAGAAAATTGTAATGACCCTGGATGTTGAGCAGGCAGAAGCAAAACCCGTTCAGCAACCTGTACAGCAAACACTGCCACTGGAAGATAAAGATCCATTTGCTCCAAGAATAGAAGAAGTGGTGGAAGAAGCTCCGGTATTGAATTTCTTCGCTACAACTGCTGTTGCAGAAGAGACGAAAACAGAAGAAGAGCCTGCTGAAAATTTTACCCTTCAGTTTGAGTTGAGTACGGAGATTACAGAAGAAGTAGTAGTACCCGAATTACCTAAAGAGGAAGTACATGTAGTAAAAACCGTTGTACAGGAAGAGCTGTTGCAGTTTAAAGTAAACGAACAACCACAGCAGCCTGCAACAACCATGTTCAGTAAACCCATGAATATTTATGCAGAGCCAGAAAGACCGGCACCTGCACCTGTTCAGGAAGTAACACCAGTGGCACCAAGGGTAGAAGAAAAACCTGTTGTACAGGAAGAAGAAATGATGATGCAACTGGTAGAAAAAGAAGAAAAGCCTGTAGCACCTGTAGCGGTAGCACCTCAGTCGAATTTTATTGATGATTCTGTACTGGATGATGCAGAAGAGCAGAAAAGAAGAGCCGCAGAACGTATTCAGAAACTGCGCAACCTTTCTTTTAACATGAACAACAGCTCAGAAACCAACAGTGAATTCGATAATGTGCCTGCTTATGTAAGAAGAAATATGGAACTTTTTGGAAATACCCTTACATCTGTGGAAGACTTTTACAGTAAATACACAGTAGGTAAGGACGAAAATAATCAGACTCAAATTTCAACCATCAACACGTTTTTAGATGGCAAAAAGCCTGATTAACGATTGCTTATCATAGATGTTTTAGCCTGGTGATTTTAGTTGTTGACCCCGACCTTTGTGTCGGGGTTCTTTTTTTCAACCTTTATTGTCGGATATTTGTTATATCAATAAAACGGATGGAAACAGTACTCATTACCGGTGGAACAGGAATGGTTGGCAGATACCTGACACAGAATCTGCAACAGAAGGGGTATGCTGTAAACTGGCTTAGCAGAAAAGCAGGAGAAACAAGTATTGGAGGAGACAAGAAGCAAGGAAACAAGGTACAGGTGTTTCAATGGGATATTGACAAGCAAACAATAGACTCGGAAGCCATATCATCAGCAGATCATATTATTCATCTTGCAGGTGCGGGTGTTGCAGATAAGCGTTGGACTCCAAAAAGAAAAGAGGAAATACTCGATAGCAGAACAAAAAGCAGTGCGCTCATTGTAAAAGCATTAAGCGAAATCCCCAATAAAGTAAAAACAGTAGTAAGTGCATCGGCTATTGGCTGGTATGGTCCCGATAGACCAGATAGTAAGAGCCCTTTTACGGAAGATGCGCCGTACTATTCAGGTTTTCTTGGCGATACCTGTAAGGCATGGGAAGACAGTATTGCACCTGTAACAACATTGAATAAAAGATTGGTCCGTCTGCGGATTGGTATTGTAGTGAGTGGAACAGGAGGGGCGATTACAGAGTTTAAGAAGCCCCTTCGAGCAGGTATTGCTCCCATATTCGGCTCAGGTAAACAGATAGTTAGTTGGATACATATCTACGATCTATGCAACTTCTTTCTGTATGCAATGGAGAACAGGGATATACAGGGAATATTTAATGCCGTAGCTCCAAATCCGGTATCAAGCAGAGCGCTCATTTTTGCACTGGGAAGGAGTATGGAGAAGAAACTATTGATACCCGTTCCGGTACCATCATTTCTGCTAAAAATAATCCTCGGCGAAATGAGTATCGAAATCCTGAAAAGTGCAACCGTCAGTAGTAAAAAAGCTGAAGCAGCGGGGTTTCAGTTTAGTTATCCAACAATTGAACAGGCGGTAGAAAATCTTTGATTTTTTGATCTTTGATTGTTTGATTCAGGAGAACATTCCAATCAAAAAATCAAAGATCAAGAAATCGAGCAATTAAAGATCCCTCTTACTATGTACCCTGTAACAGATAATCCAGATAATAGCGGTTATGGCAATGGTAAGACCAATATGCATGGGTACTGCATCTAATGCTTTCTGGTATCCTGCTTTCATATCCTGTCCGAAATTGCCGATGAATGCAGGTACAGGTATCAGGCGGTCTGAAGCCTCGATCGGGAAAAATTTGCCGATATCATTTTTAACCTGGTATTTAAACCAGGATACTGCAATGTTTTCAAGAATCAGGTAATAGAAAAGAAAAACACCCAGTGCAATAAATGCTTTTTTAATCAGGTAACCGAGTAGAAAAGCAATAGAGAGTTGTGCAAAAGTCTGCAGGAAAAATAAGGGTATATACTGCAGTTGTTCCGACCAGCGGTAAAAATTTTTACTATCTGTGTAAGAGCCATAACCAATGGCAACAATGGCGTACGATAAGGTAATGATAGAGGTAACAATCAGTACATCACATAACTTACTGGTAATAAAATCTTTTCTGCTCCACCCGTCAATAATATTCTGTCTGTGCGTTCGGTAATTGTATTCATTCGTTACCAGCATAATTACCAGAATAGCAGGAAGAACGATAAAAAAAGAGGAGAAAAATGCCACCGTATGCCAGGTCTCCGGAAATGCGTATGGATTACCCAGTAACATTTTAGCGATGGCGCCTGTATCTTTTCCTTTGGTAATATCTTCATATACTTTCAGGAACATCAGGTTGATGCTTGGATAGGTTAAGGCCACAATACCCAGCATCCACCAGAATGCAGGATATTTTTTAATTTTTAACCATTCTATTTTTATAAGGGAAAGCATAGTTTCTTTTTTAAGTTGAATTAGTCGTTGGTTAATTCAAAGAATTTGGTTTCAAGACTCTTTTTCTTTAACAACAATTGATTGAGTATAACACCTTGTTCAAAACAGTGGCGGTTCAGGTCTTCCATGCGGGCAGTGCCAAGCGGGAAATACAATTCGAATAATTTACCATCCTGTTTTAAATGAGAATGACCGCTGAATCTTTCTAAAACAGATTTCAGTTTATCTGTATCAGCGGCAGATATTTCTACAATATCTTCATTGGCCAATACTTCATCTACTTTCCCTGCAGTAAGCAGCGTTCCTTTTTTGAGGATGGCCACATGTGTACACACTTTCTCTACTTCATCGAGCAGGTGACTGGCCATGATAATGGTTTTACCTGCTCTTGCCAGTTGTTTAATCAGTTCACGTATCTCGGCAATACCAACCGGATCGAGACCATTGGTAGGTTCATCAAATACAAGTACTTCTGGATTACCAAGTAGTGCGGCACCAATAGCCAGTCTTTGTTTCATACCAAGACTGTAGGTTTTGAACTTGCTTTTCTTCCTTGCAGTTAACTTAACAATCTCTAACACCCTGTCAATATCTGCTGCATCACCACGGCCACTGATGGCTTTGGTAATATTCAGGTTATCTACAGCGGAGAGATAATGATAAAAATTAGGCGTTTCCAACAGTGAGCCAATCTGTTTTCTGGTTTCAGGAGAACCAGGTTTTCCAAACCAGGAGTAATTACCCGAATTGGCTTGTAAGATATCGAGAATGATACTCAGCATGGTTGTTTTACCACTACCGTTTGGACCCAGGATACCGAAAACACAGCCCTGGGGAACATCAAACGATACATTGTTCAATGCCTGGATAGAACCATACCTTTTTGATATTCCCTGGATGGAGAGAACAGGTTGCATAAGCAGTTGTTAACGATGAATAATAATGATGCATTGTTTGCACCAGCTTACCGAAGATACTCAGAATAGGGCGAGAATGAAAGAAAAGGGATGATCAGTTTTTTACATGTACCAGCGGTTGATGGGTCGNNACTCCCTGCGAAAACTCGGCGTTCTCCTTTCTCTGCGGTTAATTTACTCGAATAGTCACTGCAGAGAAAGGAGAACACGGAGTTTTCGCAGAGAAGATTAATTTCTTAATGGGCGACCACTTTTCAAAACACTTTGAATGCGCTCCAATGTTTTTCTTTCTCCACAGAGACTCAGGAAAGCTTCTCTTTCAAGATCAAGCAGGTATTGTTCTGTAACAAGTGTGGGTTCGCTTAAATCGCCACCACACATTACATAAGCAAGTTTTCTTGCTACCAGTGCATCGTGGTCGGTAGCATAGTTACCTCTCCACATGCCATTAATACCTGCATATAAGGCACCCAATGCCGAACGACCCAATACTTTAATATCGGAGCGTTGAACAGGAGTGGTATATCCACTATCAGCTAATTCGATCACAGATTTCTTAGCCTCTGCCAGTCTTCTTCCCAGGTTCATAACAATTTCATCTGCACCTTTTCTCAGGATACCCATTTCAACAGCTTCCTGTGCCGATGTGGCTACTTTGGCCGTGGCTATTGATAAAAATCTGTTCTTCAATGTAATGGTTTCCGGCTCGTCTTCATGCATTTCATCAGCGGCACGTACTACAAATTCTTTGGTGCCACCGCCACCTGGAATCAATCCTACACCTAACTCAACCAGTCCGATATAAGTTTCTGCTGCAGCGCAAATCTTATCTGCATGGAGGTTCATTTCACAACCGCCACCTAATGTAAGTCCGTGCGGAGCCGTAACAACCGGCACAGAAGAATAACGAACTCGCATCATAGTATTCTGGAACATACGGATGGCCATATCAAGCTCATCATATTCCTGTTCAATGGCCAGCATAAATATCATGCCCACATTGGCACCTGCGCTAAAGTTGGCGCCTTCATTACCAATTACCAAGCCCTTGAATTTTTCTTCTGCAATACCAATCGATTTATTGATGCCTTCCAATACTTCACCGCCGATGCTGTTCATTTTGGTACTCCATTCCAGCCCTGCTACACCATCACCAATATCATATAATCTGCAGGCGCTGTTTTTCCAAACCAGTTTATCGCGGTGGTTATTCAGTACAAGGAAAGATTCTCCACCCGGAATGGCTTTATAGGTTTTAGATGACTGGTCATAAAACATCCTGCGGCCATTCTCTACTTTATAAAAACTGGTGGCGCCTGATGCCAGCATCTCATCAATCCATGAAGCAACACTATGACCAGCAGCTTTCATGGCTTTAACGGTGGCTTCCACACCAACAGTATCCCATGATTCAAATGCGCCGATTTCCCAACCAAAACCAGCCATCATGGCATCATCTACACGATAGATTTCATTGCTGATTTCAGGCACACGATGCGAGATATAGGAGAACAGGGAGAAATGAAAGGCACGATAAAACTCACCTGCTTTATCAGATGCTGCTGAAAGCATTTTAATTCTTTGCTTCAGGTCATCAACAGGCTTGGCCGCTTCAATGCTCGCAAATTTTGGTTTGTTGCGGGCACCATATTCCATGGTAGACAGGTTCAGTGTCTGTATTTCTTTACCCTCAGCCGATTTTATTTTTTTGAAAAAGCCTTGTCCTGTTTTATCACCCAGCCAGTTGTTGGCAACAATTTTATCTAGCCACGCCGGAATATTGAAAATGGATTTTGCTTCATCATCCGGACAATTATCGGCCACACCTTTAGCCACTTTTACCAAAGTATCGATACCCACTACATCCGCAGTGCGGAAGGTGGCCGATTTGGGTCTGCCAATGATGGGGCCGGTTAATGCATCAATTTCATCGATACCAAGACCCAACTTATCCATGATGTGAAAAATGCTCATGATACTAAACACACCAATTCGGTTGGCAATAAATGCAGGTGTGTCTTTACACAACACAGTGGTTTTACCGAGATAGAGATCGCCAT
>DPWF01000051.1:0-2207 GCA_003526435.1 Chitinophagaceae bacterium
ATTTTTATATTTTCATTTATTTGGATGCTGAATTGAATTACACTCATAGGCTGGAAGCATCCATGCATCTGGAAAAACAAGGATTGGTTCATTACTTTGGTAGTGAAATTGATGCTGTAAGAACTGAATTTATCAATTGGTTTAATTCAGCATCAAATGAAGAGGAAAATGTACATAGTCTAATTGGCTTGCTGGTTGAAAAGCTAACGGGCAGCGAAAACTCAGTTAATCAAATTGATGAAAGAATTAAACAATCAATAGCGTTTCTTCATTCAAACTTGAATGAAGAAATAAGTTTGGCAAATATCGCTTCTAAAGTGCATCTTTCTGAAAGCCGCTTTGCCCATTTATTTAAGGAGCAAACCGGTATCCCATTTCGTAAATACATACTTTGGTGCCGGATGCAGGCAGCATTACAAGAAGTAATGAAAGGGCAATCGTTTACCAATGCAGCATATGGCGGGGGTTTTTCAGATGTAGCCCATCTTAGCCGCACATTTACAGAAATGTTTGGAGTTTCGCCTTCAGAAGTTCTTAAATAATAGCAGGTTTATTCAAGTCTTTTACTTTTCGGTAAAGCATTTTTGCACTCTAAAAATGTTTTGCATGAAGAAAGTATTTCAGTTTGGAATTTATCCTGCCATCATGTTGTCAGCTTCCGCCATTATTTTGTATGGAATCCGATCAGGGTACAACCAATATCTTGTAACTGTACCTGTCATTACTCTTACAGGTATATTAATTTTAGTATTGGAACAATGGATGCCTTATGAAAAGAATTGGGTAGGTGGTAAAGATGACTGGAACCTTGACCTTACTTACTACATCATTAATTACAGTATAAAACTTATTGCTCAATTTCTTTTTATATGGCTGGCGGAAAGTATTAGCTTTTTGTCGTTGTTTCCGATGCAATTGCCATTTTGGATGCAGGTTATAATTGCACTTACAATAATAGACTTCTTTCTTTTCCTGGTACACTGGCAGAGTCATAAATACCAATTTTTATGGAAGCTTCATGCTATTCACCATAGTTCGGAGCGATTATACTTTTTAAATGGTGAAAAACGTCATGCATTGCACCAGGTAATAGAGGGAACACCTGGCATTATTCTTTGCCTTGTAATCGGTACTCCGCAACCGGTGGTGGTGGTGGCGCTGGCAATTCTGGCCGTAAATATGTTTATGCAGCATACCAATCTTGATTACAAAGCAGGTATTTTGAAGAAATTCTTTTGTGTAGCAGAGTTGCACCGCTGGCATCACCGTGCAGATTATAAAGATGCACAGGTTAACTACGGAGCCTGGCTTACCATTTGGGACCGCCTGTTCAACACTGCGTATGATAGTCCGAAAATGCAAACAGAATTAGGCGCTATCGGTATTGCTGAAGAAAAGAACTTTCCCAAAAACTACTGGAAACAATTTCTCTACCCTTTCAATAAAAAGATTCGGCAAAATTCAAAAACAATCTTACTCATTGCAGCTATGCTGTTTATAAATGGAATTGTATTTTCCCAGATGTATGCAGATGCTATTACCGGTAATTGGCAGCTTCAGGATGGTAGTAAAAAGATAAGCGTCGTTAAAGAAGATGGTAAATACGTTGGTAAAATCTATTGGGTAAAAGATATGTCAAAAAACAATGAAATCGGCAGGAGAGTATTGTGGAATTTGGAATATGATGCTGATGACAAAGAGTGGAAAGGTGGCGAAATCCAGTTACCTGATATTGGACATTCTGCAAGCTGTTATATTAAACTCAAAGATGTAAATACTGCTATAGTTACGGGTTACCACGGCATGAGGCTATTTGGTAAAACCAAGACCCTTACAAGGGTGAACTAATGGGTCAAATAGTGTATTTTGCTGTCTTAAGCAGCATATGAACAATAAATTAGCACTACTAATACGGCAATATAAAGAAGATAATCAGTCTGTATACAACACCTGGTTCATCAATAATGAGGAACGGCTAAAGGCGTTTCGTTCTATCCGTCGTGGCGTTATGCAGGTAATTGATGATATTAAGGGTAAAAAATTTCCCGCTGATTTTAAAGGGTCTTCGTTAGAGTTTGTGCTTACCTGCATTACAGAACAAAAGCAGGTATTTGAAGGAGCTTCCCATCCATTTTACTGGAAACCCAAGTTGAGGATTCCTGATATTTATGAGAATGAAAACAATAAACAGGCATTCGGACAATTCT
>DPWF01000051.1:2247-4510 GCA_003526435.1 Chitinophagaceae bacterium
CTGAATGCAAAGACTGAGGAACAGATTCTTAAAGAAATCATAAGACTGGATGGTTTAAAAATTAAAGGTCTTGGCCCTGCTGTTGCGAGTATCCTTTATTTTCTTCACCCAACCATTATTCCTCCATTTAACACTGCTATTATTAATGGGTTCAATTTCCTATACAAAGACAAAAAGAAATTAGGTAGCTGGAGTGAATACCTTAAGCTGAGAGAAGTAATGATTGATACCAATAATCAGTATCGTTCAGAACTGTCATCCGATTTAGGCGCTATTGCTGGTCTGTTATTTGAAATAGGGACTCAAAAATTGATACTGGGTACAGATGCATATTTATCCGAGCCTGAACGAAAGAAATTGGAAAAACTAATTGAAAAAAGACAGGAAAGTGTGCAGCAGGAAAAGGATGAAGAAAATCTGCATACGGAGATGCAATATCATTTATTGAAAATAGGTAGTGCCTTAGGCTATGATGTGATTGCCGCTTCTAACGACAGATCAAAATCACACTGTGGTAACAGTTTTTCATTTGTGAGCTTACAACAATTCCCGGATATCCGGTTGGAAAAAGATACATTGAATACTGTAAAACTAATAGATGTTCTTTGGTTTCAAAAGGGAACAAATAACGTAATTGCTGCTTTTGAAGTAGAAAAAAGTACCAGTATTTATTCAGGTATTTTAAGGTTGACAGATTTGAGTTATACAATTGCAGATGGTGATGAAGTGTTCTATCTGATTGTACCTGATAAAAGAGAAAAAGATGTTTGTCTTCAACTTTCCCGTCCTGCAATTAAACAAAACAATGTAATAATTAAATACATCCTCTTTTCTGAATTACGTAGTCATTGCGATGCATTGTGCAAGTTTGGCGAGAGCCATCATATTATGGAGAAGATAGCGAAGGCAGTATAAAAAGCGGCAGTTAATGTTGCTGCCGCTTTTGGTTTAAAATTTTGCTCCAACAGATATAAAGAATGTTCTTCCATCAGCCGGTAAAGCACCCGGCCCCGGATAACCACCTGCTCTGCGGGTGAAATATCTTTCGTTAAATAAATTATTTGCTCCTGCTTTCAGGTTTAGCCCTTTTGAAAATTTATAGGTAGCTGTTAAATCAGTTACAGTATAAGATGGTATTAAACCATTATTGCCATTTGCCGAAGGTGTAACTGTGTTATTGGCATCGCTAAAGGTTTCTCCTACATTGCTCATCTGTACAGTTAATAAAAAGCCTTTATAACCGCCTGTTATTCCACCACGGAAAAGATTCGTTGGGGCATTCTCCACTTTCTTACCTTTTGTACTGGCATCTTTATGGTTGCCACTGTATTTAGCATCTGTATATCCGTAAGACCCAAAAATAATTAAATCTGCATCTTTGTTTTTTCCGAATGCCCTGAAAGGATTAAATTCTACATATCCCTCAAACCCTTTGCTGGTGCTGCTGCCAACATTAGTAATAAGCCGGTATGAAGGTGTTCCGCTAACAGTAATTGTCCCTACACGGTTATCATACTGTAAGTAAAATCCACTTATATCAAACTGGAGAAAATCTTTCGCTTTACCACGGTAGCCTAAATCAATATTGTATCCCTTGGCATCTTTCAAATCTGCGTCAACCACATCGGTTGTAGGTGGAGCTTGCAAATTTGCAAACTGAATAGGGCGATAAGCCTGGGAAAAATTTGCATATACCTCAGTAGACCTGGTAACATGGTACTCTGTTCCCACACCAGCGAGAACAAAACTTCTATCTCTTGTAATATTCTGTAAGATTATTTCTGTACCCCCTGTTGTATATCCATTTCGTCCAGAAGATGAGCCTTCCAGCCATTCATATCTTATTCCGGGTATTATCAAAAACTTATCGCTGACACGAAAAATATTTTCTGCAAATGCAGCTGTGTTTCTGGACTTAAAAATAATATCACGGGGATAATTACCGGTTATGGTAACATCATATCCTGTACCTGTTGTTCCTTTACCGTCGGCCTGTCTGGTGGTAGTCCCGGTATATAAACGGATACCAGCAGATAAAGTATTTTTCATTTTGCCCAGATGGTAATCTGTGATGATACGGCTTTCCATTCCATAGTTCCTGTATTGGTCAAGATTCACCACCCTGTTGTTGTAGTTCAGTGATGCAGGGTTAATACTGTCTTTTATATTGATGGATTGCAAAAAGCCAACACTGTTCCTGTCACCATTGGTGCTAAATAGTTTCGTATTCCACCGGGCGTTTTCATTTATTTGATAGTTGGCG
>DPWF01000010.1:0-1222 GCA_003526435.1 Chitinophagaceae bacterium
AAAGGTATTTTCACCAGTTTCACAGGAAGAATGACCGCTACGGGATTTGATCTTACTTCTTTGGCAGATGCATTGGAGTTTAAAGCCTACCATGAAGGTCTGCACCTGGGTATGATGATGAGTATCCGTAAGCTGATCTGATTTTTCGTTGTTTTATTTTTATCGAATTTTAATGCCAATAAAACGTGAAAAAGCATTTCCTGCTTCATCAGTGCGTATTTATAGGTACTTTTGCTAACAAATATGTTGACCCTGAGGAAAAATCGTAAGTATAACAGCATCGGCCAAACCTGCAAAACCATCGCAGGCTCAATGGTATTGATGACCTGGTTGCTTATGTTTTTTGCCGGTTCGTTCAAGGCCAATGCCGGTACCACGCAATTACTGAAAACCGGGAAAACGATTGTAGCCTCCAAAACCAATCCGGCTGATCTGCCTGCCAGTCCCTCAGAACCTATTCCATTACCCGAAGACCCCGAAGCTTATGTAGCAGAGCTGGAGGATCATGCAGATGATGATAGAAAAGCCAGCTTAGCCATTTATTTTATTCAGTTGCTGGCCTTGCAACAAACAACTGAAATACAGTCGGTACAATCCTTTCATTATAAGCAGGCTATTCAACAACGTATAGCCATCCCTCTTTTTGTACTCCATCATTCCTGGAAAAGTTACCTGATCTGATTTTTTTGATTTGAAATGTACAGGTGCAATCGCAGCACTGTACAACTGTGTCGCGTGATTCTTCACCCGACATACCCTCTTATATACGCTTTAGTCAATCAAAAAAAATCATGAAACAGTTTTTTATTTGCATTATGGCTGCAACCATTTTATTAACCGCCGGTTGCAAAGAACACAAAGAAGAAAAACAGGAAGAAGTACATTTTATTGTTACCAGCCCCATTGAAAGAGATACCATTCTTCACCAGGAATATGTTTGTCAGATACATTCTATTCAACATATAGAATTAAGGGCCCTCGAAAAAGGATACTTGCAACATATATATGTGAACGAAGGACAGTTTGTGAAAAAGGGCCAGATCATGTTCCAGATCATGCCCTTGATTTACCAGGCCGAAACACAGAAGTCCGAAGCAGAAGTAAATTTTGCTAAAATAGAATACCAGAATACCAAACAACTGGCAGACAGTAATATCGTTTCCAAAAATGAGCTCGCTTTGGCCAAAGCCAAACTCGATAAAGCACAGGCAGAATTATCACT
>DPWF01000010.1:1281-3634 GCA_003526435.1 Chitinophagaceae bacterium
CGTGCACCTTTCGATGGCATCATTGACCGGTTTCATGTACGGCTCGGAAGCCTGGTAGATGAAGGAGAGTTGTTAACCACACTGGCAGACAACAGTAAAATGTGGGTGTACTTTAATGTACCGGAAGCTGAATACCTCGATTATACTTCGCGTGAGAAAAAAAGCGGTAGTGCAATAGTAGCACTGCAGATGGCCAACCACCAGATTTTCGATCAGAAAGGTGTGGTAGAAACCATTGAGGCCGACTTTAACAATGAAACCGGAAATATAGCCTTCAGGGCCACTTTCCCCAATCCGAAACGTGTATTGCGACACGGTGAAACCGGAAATATACTGATGCCGGTAATACTCAAAAAAGCCATCCTGATTCCGCAAAAATCAACATTCGATGTACTCGATAAAAAATTTGTGTACGTAGTAGATGCCAACAATGTATTAAAGGCAAAGCAAATTACCATCGCACAGGAAATGCCACATGTGTATGTAGTGGCTTCAGGACTGAGTCCGCAGGATAAAATCCTGGCAGAAGGTTTAGGGAAGGTGAAAAATAATGAACGAATCAAATATTCATTTGTATCCTTCGAAAAAGAACTATATGAGTTAAACAATTTACACGCCGAATAGCGCAGGAACCCTAAAAAATAAAACGATGTTTAATAAATTTATTAAAAGACCGGTTCTTGCTATTGCATTATCTGTGGTAATTGTTTTTATGGGTTTGCTGGCGATCAATACATCGCCTGTTGCCCAGTTCCCGGAAATTGCCCCGCCCCGCGTAAACATTTTTATTGAGATTCCGGGTTCCAATGCCGATGTGCTGGTAAAATCAACACTCACCATTTTAGAGCGAGCCATCAACGGTGTGCAGGGAATGCAATACATGCTATCGGATGCCACCAGTGCCAGTGAAGCAAGTATAGAAGTAATTTTTGAACCGGGAACAGATCCCACACTCGCAGCCGTAAGGGTAAAGTCGAGGGTCGATCAGGTCATGACCAATCTCCCGCCACTGGTGCAAAGAGAAGGTGTAATTATTTCGCCCCTCCAGCCCAGTATGTTGATGTACTTAAACCTGTACAGCAAGGAAAACAATGTAGATGAAAAATTCCTGTTCAACTATGCCAATACCTATATCCTGCCTGAACTTCAGCGGATAAAGGGAATGGGTTTTGCACAGGCCATCGGAAGCCGTGCCTTTGCCATAC
Source organism: Chitinophagaceae bacterium (assembly GCA_003526435.1). GTDB lineage: Bacteria > Bacteroidota > Bacteroidia > Chitinophagales > Chitinophagaceae > Sediminibacterium. The sequence continues at coordinate 2,487 of DPWF01000010.1, forward strand.
GGGTATGGTTAGACCCCGAGCGAATGAGGGCCTATAATATTTCGGCCGAAGAAGTATTAAAATCAATAGATGAACAAAGTGTATTGGCAAGACCCGGAAGAGTAGGACTCAGTTCCGGCAAGAAAGCACAATCACAGGAATATGTGTTTACCTATAAAGGCTGGTATAATAAACCTGAACAATACCAGGATATTATTATCAAGGCCACTTCAAATGGAGAGATACTCAAATTAAAAGACATAGCCGAAGTAGAAGTAGGAAGTGAGTTTGTAGATATCTATTCAAACAAAGATGGTCACCCATCGGCCTCACTGGTACTCAAACAAAACCCCGGCAGTAATGCCAACACCGTAATTGCTGATGTAAAGGCAAAACTGGAAGAACTGAAAAAAGATTTCCCGCCGGGTATCGATTATGAAATTAACTACGACGTATCAAAATTTGTGGATGCTTCTATCGAAAAAGTATTGCACACATTGTTGGAAGCATTTGTACTGGTAGCCATTGTGGTATTTGTTTTTCTGGGCGACTGGCGCTCCACTTTTATACCAATTCTCGCTGTACCCGTATCGCTGATTGGTGCATTTGCATTGATGAAATTCTTTGGGTTGAGTATCAACCTCATTACTTTATTCGCACTGGTACTGGCCATAGGTGTAGTAGTGGATGATGCCATCGTAGTAGTAGAAGCGGTACACGTGAAGATGGAAGAAGAAAACCTGTCGCCTTTTGCCGCAGTAAAAAAAGTAATCAGGGAAATCAGCGGCGCCATCATTGCCATAACACTGGTTATGACTTCAGTGTTTGTGCCTGTAGCGTTTATGACCGGGCCTGTTGGGGTGCTCTACCGGCAGTTTTCACTTACCATGGCAAGTGCCATTGTTATCTCCGGTTTTGTTGCACTTACGCTTACACCTGTGTTATGCGCCATGTTATTAAAGAATACACATGGAAAACCGAAAAGAAAAACACCCATTAGCCTGTTTATTGATTGGTTCAATAAAACTTTCGAACGTGTTACGGGCAGGTACACCAGGTTTCTGTCGCTGATTGTAAACCGGCGACTCATTACCTATGGACTTTTAATCGCGTTCTGTTTTGGTATCATGGGTGTCAACAAAATTCTTCCTGCCGGATTTATTCCGAGT
>DPWF01000010.1:3644-7714 GCA_003526435.1 Chitinophagaceae bacterium
CAGATTTATGCTATCATTCAAACACCTCCGGGTACTACACTGGAACGTACCAACGAAATATCAAGGAAACTGCAATTGATTGCGCGTAAGATTGAAGGGGTTTCATCTGTAACCTCTCTGGCCGGGTATGAAATATTGACCGAAGGGCGGGGTTCAAATGCAGGTACCTGTTTAATTAATTTGAAAGACTGGTCCGAAAGAAAACAGTCGGTAAAAGAAGTGATTGAAGAACTGGAAAAAGAATCAAAAGACCTTCCTGCCAATATTGAATATTTCGAACCACCTGCTGTTCCGGGTTATGGTACATCTGATGGCTTTTCGCTGCGTTTGCTCGATAAAGGAAGTGATGTGGATTACCAGGAATTTGACAGGGTTAACACTGAATTTGTAGCAGCACTCCGAAAAAGAAAAGAGTTATCGGGCTTGTTTGCTTTTTATTCTGCCAAGTATCCGCAGTACGAAATTTCTGTAGACAATGAGCTGGCCATGCAAAAAGGGGTTTCATTGGGTAATGCCATGGAAAACCTGAATATCATGATTGGCAGTACCTATGAGCAGGGCTTTATTCGCTTCAATAACTACTATAAAGTATATACACAGGCGGGCCCTGAATTCAGGAAACAACCATCAGATATTTTAAACATGTTCGTGAAAAACGATCATGGCGAAATGGTGCCGTATTCTGCTTTTATGAAGATTAAAAAAACGCAGGGTCCAAATGAGATTACGCGGTATAACCTGTACATCTCATCATTGATCAACGGTACCCCCGCCAAAGGATATTCTTCAGGCGATGCCATTAAGGCCATTAAAGAAGTAGCGGCACAATCATTACCACGCGGATATGATATTGCATGGGAAGGTCTTTCATACGATGAAGCCAAAAGAGGCAACGAAGCCATATACCTCTTTATCATCGTTATCTTTTTTGTGTATTTAATTCTTGCGGCACAATATGAAAGTTTTCTGCTGCCGTTCGCGGTAATACTATCTCTTCCTCCGGGCATATTCGGTTCCTTCTTCCTGTTAAAAGCCATGGGACTTGCGAACAACATCTATGCGCAGGTAGGATTGATTATGCTGGTAGGATTGTTGGGAAAAAATGCTGTACTGATTGTAGAGTTCGCCGTACAGAAACACAACAAAGGAGCAACGGTACTCGCGGCAGCCATTGAAGGCGCCAAAGCCCGTTTCAGACCCATTCTCATGACATCATTTGCCTTTATCGCAGGATTGATTCCGCTGGTGATTGCAACAGGACCAGGTGCCGTTGGAAACCATACCATTGGAGCATCGGCATTGGGCGGCATGTTATTCGGAACGGTGTTCGGCGTCATCATTGTGCCAGGGCTGTACTTCATATTCGGAAAACTTCAGGAAGGCAGGTACCTGATAAGAGATGAAGATAAAAATCCGTTGAGTGAAGACTTTGTTGAAAGCGATTCTTCATTGACCAAAAAGATCAAGAAAATTATTGCAAGAATCAGAAATAAAAAAGATAATGAAACTACAAGCTAAATATATCTTACTTGTTGGCGCTATTGTATGGCTGGGTGCATGTAAAGTACCGGCCATCAGCAGCAAACAGGAAAACACATCAGTACCTGCAGGTTATACCAACTCGCAGGATACGTTGAACATGGTAAAACTACCATGGCGGGAATATTTTTCAGACCCGAATCTCATTGCGCTAATAGATACTGCATTACAGAACAACCAGGAGCTCAATATTATGCTCCAGGAAATTGAAATGAGCAGGAATGAAATCATGCAGCGAAAAGGAGAATATAAACCCTTTGTAAACCTGAAAGCTGGGGCGGCGGCTGACAGAGCGGGAAAATATACCTGGGATGGTTTTTCGGAAGAGGACCTGAAAGCCAATCCTGAAAAGGGCCCGAAATATATCGGCGACTTTATGGTGGGTACTTATTTTTCCTGGGAACTGGATGTGTGGAAGAAACTGCGCAATGCTACAAAATCGGCTGCCATCAAATATTCTTCGGCAGTGGAAGGCAGAAATTTCATGGTCACCAATATCATAGCAGAAATAGCAGCGTCTTATTATGAGTTAATGGCATTGGATAACCAGTTGGAAATTGTGCAGCAGAATATTTCATTACAGAGCAATGTGCTGAAAATTATTAAACAGCAAAAAGAAGCAGCAAAAGTTACACAGCTTGCGGTGAACAGGTTTGAAGCACAGTTACTCAACACGCAGAACCTGCGGTATGAAATACAACAGCAGATCACTGAAACCGAAAACAAAATACGGTTCCTCACGGGTAAGTACACACCCGCTATTACAAGAAATGCAGCACAGTTCAGCACCATACCGATGGAAGAACTGAAAACAGGTATTCCATCTCAACTGCTGACCAACCGGCCCGATATCAGGCAGGCAGAATTGAATATTGCTGCTGCAAAGCTGGATGTACAGGTAGCAAAAGCTAATTTCTATCCATCCTTCAGCATACAGGCAGGACTGGGTTTTCAGGCATTCAATCCTTTGTACCTCATAAGACCGGCATCCATTTTATATAACCTGGCTGGCGAAATGGTGGCTCCATTGGTCAATAAAAATGCCATTACAGCAGCCTATTACAATGCCAATGCGCAGCAAATACAAACGGTATATACTTATGAGCAAACCATTCTGAATGCTTATACCGAAGTATTAAATCAAATAGCAAAAGCAGCAAATTTTAAAGCCAGCTATGAGATGAAATCAAAAGAGGTAGATATTTTATTACAGTCGGTGGCCATATCAAACAACCTGTTTAATTCAGCACGGGCCGATTATATGGAAGTGTTGTTAACACAAAGGGAAGCACTGGAATCGAAAAGGCAATTAATTGAAATAAGAATGAAACAGTTGAGCGCCAAAGTAAATATTTACAGGGCACTTGGTGGTGGCTGGAATTAAGAAGTTGAAAAACCGATAGAAGAAGAAAAGGAGTTATAGGACGGGTTTTGGTTGACTAAGAGGGCGGTCGGGCTTAGGCCCGGCCGTTTTGTTATTTAAACACTCTCCTTCTCCCTGTTAATTATGTCGAACGAAATTTAAGGCTACTATTGCGAGGCTTTCTTTGCGGGGAGAAAGGGAGAAGGGGAGATAATGTATAGCTGTAAAGTGATGTAGGACTGTTTTTCTTTTAGGTATAAAATAAACAAAATGCATATTTCTTTTTTCCCTGCACCGCACTTAAGTCCGGTACAGGGGAAAAAGAAAATGTTTAATTTACAGCAAATCATTATCCATGCTAAAAAAGTTACTCCTCCTCCTTTTCCTGTTGATGAATGTTGCAAGCATTTTGCAGGCACAACAGGTTATAAAACTCTACGAAGGCAAGGCCCCTGGTTCAGAAAACTGGAACTGGTCTGAAGCAACTATCGAGAAAACCAGTTGGAATACACCTGTAGTATATAATGTAGCCGACCCCACACTCACCGTCATCAAACCCGAAGCGGGCAAAGCCAATGGAACGGCAGTGGTTATTTGTCCCGGGGGTGGCTTTTTTGCACTGTCAATAGAAAATGAAGGCATGGGAGTGGCCCGCTGGCTGGCAGAAAAAGGGGTAACCTGTTTTGTGTTGAAGTACCGACTGGCAAAAGCGTCTGGTGACGATCCGATCAAAGATTTCAATGCCTCATTTGGCGATAAGGAACTACAGGCCAAACAAATGGCATCGGTGCCCATGGCCATAGCAGATGGAAAGCAGGCGGTAGCATATATAAGAAAGCATGCAGCACAGTTGGGTGTAAACCCGAATAAAATAGGCATCATGGGTTTTTCGGCAGGTGGAACGGTGGCCGGTTCAGCCGGTTTTGGTTATACGGCTGAGAATAAACCCGATTTTGTGGCACCCATTTATGCTTTTCTGCCACCTGAAATGCAGGGTACGGTTGCTGCAGATGCGCCACCCCTGTTTATTGCGGTAGCATCTGATGACCAGATTGGGTTACAAACGCATAGTGTTGCCTTATATACCAAATGGAACACGGCCAAACGTTCGGCCGAATTGCATGTGTACAATAAAGGTGGACATGGATTTGGTATCCGCAAGCAGCAA
>DPWF01000010.1:7785-12324 GCA_003526435.1 Chitinophagaceae bacterium
GTGCTTGTCTGCCTATGGCAGGTTAAGAAATTCATGCAATGAAGCGCCTGTCTGCCGCCAGGCAGGTTAAGCAATGGATGATGTCTGGCTATTTACAAAAGCTGAAGTACAGACACGACCAATCAGTGAATTAAAAGCTGGGCTTTAGACTTCATCCATTGTAGCGTAATGAAATGAATTTTAGCTTTTTTTCGAAAGCCTTGATTTTTCTTTGTTACTTTCTTTGCATCAAGGCAAAGAAAGTAAACGGAGGGTAAGCCTTTACTGGAGGAACTTTAATCTCAAAACATCTAACCAAAATTCAATAAAGTAGTACTATCTGAATTTTAACCGTACAGTAAGGGCTATAAGTCACAAGATATTTCTGCTGAAAAGTGACGGGGGGTATTAAAATAAGCCACAGATTCACAGATTATGGTTCAGTAATCTGTGAATCTGTGGCTTATTTCTTTATCAATATAAAATTACACTCAAATTTTTTATTGAAAATCAATCAATTACAAAGGTTCGATTAAAAATAGACCCCAAAATCTTTGGAAAATCGTGTTAATCGGGCCTACCTTTGCCACCCGAAATTATCGGAACATTTATACGCCGGTGGGATAGCGCCGGGTTCATTTAAAAAGAAATATTATGAGTAAACTTCATTTCACCACCAAGCATGCAAATGCGGCTACCGTACAGCACAACTGGTATGTGGTTGACGGTACTAATCAAACCGTAGGTCGTATTGCTTCAAAGATTGCTTCTGTTCTTCGTGGTAAGAACAAGGCTTATTACACACCGCACGTAGATTGTGGTGACTACGTAATTGTTATCAATGCTGAGAAAGTTGTTTTCACAGGTAACAAATTCGAAGACAAACAGTACATCAACTTCTCTGGTTACCCAGGTGGTAAAAAAGAAGAAGCTGCACAGGATCTCATCAAACGTCGTCCTGAAGTGATCATGGAAAGAGCGGTAAAAGGTATGTTACCTAAAAACCGTCTCGGTCGTAAAATGATCAAGAAATTGTTTGTTTATGCAGGTACTGCACATCCGCATACTGCACAGCAACCTAAAGAACTGAAGTTCTAATCCACAACAAATTAGCTAATTACAAATTCCTGATAAATGGAAAAACAAAAAAATGCAGTTGGTCGCCGTAAAGAAGCTGTTACCCGTGTATTCATCAGCAAGGGTGATGGTAAGATCACTGTAAACGATAAAGATTATAAAGAATATTTTCCGCTGGTATACCTGCAGAACCAGGTAGAAGCGCCTCTGAAAACTGCTGATGTACTGGGTAAGTACGATGTGGTGATCAATGCACAAGGTGGTGGCTTGAAAGGCCAGGCCGAAGCGGCGAAACTGGGTATTGCCCGTGCGCTGCTGGAAGTAAGTGCAGATTTCCGTCCGTCATTAAAAGCTGCCGGTCAACTGAAACGCGATCCACGTGGTGTTGAACGTAAGAAATTCGGTCACAAGAAAGCACGTAGAAGCTACCAGTTTAGTAAGCGTTAATGGAAGAAGCTGCAAGCTTCAGGCTACAAGCTACAAGCAAATACTGCTTGCAGCCTGAGGCTTGCAGCTTGAAGCTGATAAAATAAATTTCAAAAATTACAACAATCATACAAGATGGAAAATAACACTTCATTACAGCAGCAACTTCTGGAGGCCGGCGTACACTTTGGTCACCTGAAAAAGAAGTGGAACCCTAAGATGTTACCCTACATCTTTGCTGAGAAGAAAGGTATTCACATCATTGATCTCAATAAAACTGTTGATCACCTGCAGGAAGCTTCTGCGGCTGTTAAGCAGATCGCCAAAAGCGGTAAGAAGATCATGTTTGTGGCTACTAAAAAACAGGCAAAAGAAATCGTTAGCGAATGTGCCAAGCGTGTAAACATGCCTTTTGCAACTGAGCGTTGGTTGGGTGGTATGTTAACCAACTTCAACACCGTTCGTAAGAGCGTAAAGAAAATGCAGAGCATCGAAAAAATGCTAGCTGATGGCAGCGCAGAGAGCCTTACTAAAAAAGAACGTCTCACCCTGAGCCGCGATAAAGACAAAATGGAAAAAGTACTCGGTGGTATTGCACAACTGGGTCGTTTACCAGCCGCTTTATTCCTGGTAGATATTGGGCATGAGCATATTGCCCTGGCAGAAGCCAAGCGTTTAGGCATCACTACATTTGGTATGGTAGATACCAACTGCGATCCTAATAAAGTAGACTTCGCCATTCCTGCGAATGACGATGCTACCAAATCAATCGCAATCATTACCAATTATATCGTTGCTGCTATTGCAGAAGGTCTGGCAGAGCGTCAGGCATCTAAAGATGAAGAAGAAACAGACGACAGCAATAATGAGAACGAAGCAAAAGCACGTCGCTTAGAAGCTGAAGCACAGGCCGAAGCTGGTCGTGGTGGCCGTCGTGGTGGTAGCGGAGCGCCTGCAGAAGCTGGTGCACCTAAGCGCCGCGTTCCAGGCAACCGTCGTCCTGCCGGTGGTGGTGGAAGCAGATAATGAAGTAATCTTATTGGGTCATTACGTCATTATCTGATCGGATAGTGACATAATGACCCAATTTATATATACACTTCAGTGTTTTGCCATACAGGCATTGTATTTGACAATACCTGTTCATCATTTAATAAAACAGGATAGCTGAAAGATGCAGTTAGATTTGCAGCCGAAACAGGTATCCACGTATTCAACATTATAAATTTCACATACCATGAGTACTGTAACAATTACAGCCGCTGATATCAACAAATTGCGTCAGGCAACAGGTGCCGGCATGATGGATTGTCGTAAAGCATTAACAGAAACCAATGGCGATTTTGAAGCTGCCATTGACTGGTTGCGTAAACAGGGTCAGAAAGTAGCTGCTAAACGTAGCGACCGTGAAGCAAAAGAAGGTGTTATCATCGCAAAAACTTCTGCTGATAACAAAACCGGTTTTGTGGTTTGTATCAGTTGCGAAACCGATTTCGTTTCTAAAAATGCAGAGTTTGTTGCTTTTGCACAGTCTATTGCAGATGCAGCAGTGGCCAACAATGTAAAAAGTGTAGAAGAACTGAATGAAGTGGTGATCAACGGAGCGAAAGTATCTGATATGATCAACGATAAACTCGCATCTATTGGTGAGAAAATTGGTATTGCCAAATTTGAAAGAATTGAAGCTCCATTTGTATCATCATACATACACGGTGCATACCGCATGGGTGTACTGGTAGGTTTAAATAAAGATGCAGCCGAAGCGGGTAAAGATGTGGCTATGCAAATTGCAGCCATGAACCCACTGGCAGTAGATGCCAACAGCATACCTGCTGAAACCATTGAAAGAGAAAGAGCCATTGTGGTAGATACCATGAAAGCCGATCCTAAAATGGCCGGTAAACCAGATGATATGATTGCCAAGATTGCAGAAGGTAAACTGAATGCATTCTTTAAAGAGAATACTTTACTGGCACAGGCATTTGTAAAAGATGGTGGTATTACCGTAGAAGCTTACCTGAAATCGGCCGGTGATGTAACCGTTACCGAATTCAAACGTGTGGCTTTAGGATAATTGTATTTGAGTGGATTTTTGATAGAGGGAGATGAGTAATCATCTCCCTTTTTATATAAATATTGGTTGGTCAACTTTTTCTATACACAGTTATCTTTTTATCTCCTGATTTTTTGATCAGCCCTTTTTGAACCCCGTTTCTTAAATCCCTGCTGGCTGTTGCAGTGGATATGTCGGGAAAATGTTTCATATAGTTTTTACGCGTAAACGGCTGGTTATTGTTTTCCAGAAATATTTCAAGCCTTTCTGTATCAGTCAGCTTTTTCACTTTGTTTTCAAGTAATTCATCTAATGACTGATCAATCATTGATAACATAAATGCAATGAAATTTGTAGAGTTACCTGCTTTATCTGAACTCGCCAGGGCCTGATAGTATTTCTTTTGATTTTTGGAAATAAGTGTTTCAAACGGCAGGGGTGCAAACAAAGAATACTCACTCATGAGGATGCAGGTTTGCCATAACCTGCCCATTCTTCCGTTCCCATCCATAAAAGGATGAATGAATTCCATTTCATAATGAAATACACAGCTTTTAATAAGTGTTAATTCATTTTTATCGGTGAGGTATTGAAATAAATGCTTCATTAAGAATGTTACATTTTGGTGAGGTGGGGCAATATGTTGGAGTCTACTGCCTTTTACAATGCCCACGCTTTTTGATCTGTACCTGCCCGGCTTCTCTACCAGTCCGGTCATGAGTATTTTATGCGCTTTGAGAAAATCTTTTTCACTACTATAGTTGAATGAAGCGAGCGTTTTATATACCGCCAGGGCATTCAGCACTTCTTTAATGTCTTTCTCAGGACCTTTGACTCTTTTGTGCTCAATAATGGCTGTTACTTGCTCCTCTGAAAGTGTATTGCCTTCAATAGCCAATGAGGCATGTATGGTTTTAATCTGATTTTGTTTACGCAGTTGCGGACTTTGCTTTACCAGCAGTTTCGCATTCACTTCCCCAATTTTCACTGAAATGCTACTAACC
>DPWF01000165.1:0-138 GCA_003526435.1 Chitinophagaceae bacterium
GATGGTCTTGCAAGCCACGGCTCACAGTTGCGGATGATAACTCAAGTTTTTGAGCAATATCATAGATAGTGACTTCCTTTTTCGTTTTCATATTGCAATCGGTTGTATAAAAATCGCAAAAAATAATTAAAATCAAAT
>DPWF01000165.1:167-3850 GCA_003526435.1 Chitinophagaceae bacterium
TTCTGAGCGCAGAGTATGGTCATCCAAAAGCAGTATTAACAGCTAAGAGAAAGACTCGATTTTCAAAATTTAGCTTCTTGTTAAAGCAACAGCAGCATATTGTGTTAAAAAAAATGTGGTGGTTTATGCTTTTATGATAGGCTCAAATCGTTTTAGAATGCTTTGGTATCAGCCATTATAACAAATTTTCAAACTCAGCAGATATTAAGCACCTGTTTCCGGATACATTAGGTCAACTGTTTTTTATCCGTACAGTCTTTAGACGGTTTTTCCTGGCATTCATCCGTTTATGGCGACTGGGCAGCCTGGGGTTTACCCCAAATACCTGAGGAAAAAGGGGATTTTTTTGTAAAAAAATTGCAATCGGTTACAATTTTTGATAAATTCTCTTATATTCGTCTTGGAATAACGGATAACAAGTCAAATAACGTCTGAAATTGCCTGCTGTTAATGAGAAAGCGGAAACTACGCACTGTAAATACTGTTCATATCCCTGAACAGATTCCCTTCCCTTATTACCATAATGTCAATTTTTTGCCGGATGGCCTGTACCGAAAAAAGTGCATACAGGAAGTAAATCTGTGATCCCTGCGATGACCAGCGGGGCACAATTGAAAATAATTAGAGGGTTCCATCCCATTCAATCCTATTTGGACAGGGTCTGAAAGCTGAATTGGATGGTAACCGGTTCCTCGGAACCGGGTTGGTTATTAAGCGTCATAATGGTCATTTACAGGTGTGGTTTGCTTGTAAGCCTGATCGACAATTGGCAAGGGGAGTTTAGCGTTTTACTCTCCTTGCTTTTTTTGAATGGGAAAAGGGTGTAACTAAGATGTATGTATGAGCGTTTATGGTTTCACTTACACATAAAACACAGGATAGTAAATATTAACGATTGTTTGTTTTGGTACAAAGGTTCGGAGGTGATGCTGTCATCACCATTGTTTCCAGTATCTTGATCATAATTAATTATTGACGGAATGTTATTACTAGGTATAGATGTAGGAACTTCTTCTGTTAAGGTTTCAGTCGTCGATGCCGCTACACATCAATGTGTGGCATCGGCTCATTATCCGGAAACAGAAGCGGAAATCATCGCGCCACATGCCGGGTGGGCCGAACAAAGCCCCGATCAGTGGTGGGAGTATGTGAAGCAGGCTATACTCAAATGTAATGCTGCCGGAAACTATGATCCACAAGACATATCAGCCATAGGGATTGCTTACCAGATGCATGGACTGGTGCTGGTAGATAAAGACGGACATGTGTTACGCAATGCCATTATCTGGTGCGACAGCAGAGCCGTTGAAACAGGCAACAAAGCTTTTGAGGAAATGGGTCGTGAATATTGTCTGCGTCAACTACTGAATTCACCGGGTAATTTTACCGCAAGCAAACTGGCATGGGTCAAAGAAAATGAGCCTGCCGTTTATGAAAAGATAAACAAGATCATGTTGCCGGGTGATTTTATTGCTTTTAAAATGACCGGCGATATTACCACTACCAATTCTGCATTATCAGAAGGCATATTCTGGGATTTCAGGAAAGAAGGTTTGTCATCAGACATCATGAGGTATTTTGGATTTGATGAGTCTCTTATTCCAGCCATACAGCCTTTATTTTCTTCACACGGATATTTAAAAGCATCTGTGGCCTCACGTTTGTCGTTAAAGCAAGGTATTCCTGTTGCGTATAAAGCAGGTGATCAGCCCAATAATGCTTTATCGCTTAATGTAATGGAGCCTGGCGAAGTGGCTGCTACTGCAGGTACTTCAGGTGTTATATATGGCGTAAGCGACGAATTGGGTTATGATGCTTATTCCCGTATCAACAGCTTTGCGCATGTAAATCATAGTGAGGCACTCAGACGTATTGGTATTCTTTTGTGTATTAATGGAACGGGAATTTTCAACCGATGGATCAGAACAGTTACAGGTGCGGCACAGTCTTATGCTACGCTGAATGAAGCTGCTGCATCGGTGCCTGTAGGTGCAGAAGGGTTACTGGCTATTCCATTTGGTAATGGCGCAGAACGGATGTTGAATAACCAGATAATAGGTGCACATTTTGAACAGATTGATCTGAATAAACATGGTATAGCACATATGGTAAGAGCGGTGCAGGAAGGTATTGCTTTTTCTTTCCGTTATGGTCTCGATATTATGCGTGAGAATGGGATGAACCCACAGGTGGTACGTGCATCAAGTGCCAATCTATTTCTGAGTGATGTATTCACAAAAGCATTTGCCGGCGTAAATCAGGTGTCTGTAGAATTTTATGAAGGTGATGGCAGCTATGGAGCCGCAATTGGTGCCGGAATCGGGTCGGGTGTATTTGCCAATACAACAGAAGCTGCTGCCGGTAGAAAATCAGTTGCTAAGGTTGCGCCATCTCATAGCACTCTTTATGAAGAACGTTATTCAGCATGGAAAGAATCATTGGAAACAAGGATTGCCCAGTTAAAGCAGCATGAAATAGTTCAGGTTAATTAAAAAAGATTTTTATTGTTTCATATACTTATTCAAGAATTATGTCAATCGTATTAGGTCAACAAGAGTATTTTAAAGGCATCGGCCAGATCAGGTATGAAGGTGTGGAATCTGATAACCCGCTCGCATATCGCTGGTACGACGAAAATAAAGTGGTAGCCGGAAAGACAATGAAAGAATGGTTGCGTTTTGCCTGTGCTTACTGGCATAGCTTCTGTGGCAATGGTGCAGATCCTTTTGGTGAACCCACACATATTTTTCCATGGGATCAAAAATCAGATGCCGTAGAAAGAGCAAAAGACAAAGCTGATGCAGCTTTTGAATTCATGACCAAACTCGGTCTGCCTTTTTATTGTTTTCATGATGTAGACGCAGTGGATTTTGGCAATGATGTAGTGGAGAATGAAAGAAGACTACAGGCCATCAGTGAATACTTTGCCGAAAAACAAAAAGCAAGTGGTATTCAACTCCTGTGGGGAACAGCCAACCTGTTTTCGAACAGACGTTATATGAATGGTGCTGCTACCAATCCAGATTTTCATGTGCTGGCGCATGGCGGAGCACAGGTAAAAGCTGCACTGGATGCAACCATTGCATTGGGCGGACAAAACTATGTATTCTGGGGAGGGCGTGAAGGATATATGAGTTTGCTGAACACCAACATGAAGCGTGAAAAAGAACACATGGCCCGCTTTCTTCATACAGCAAAAGATTATGCTCGCAAACAGGGTTTTACAGGTACATTCTTTATTGAACCCAAACCCTGTGAGCCTAGCAAACATCAGTATGATTATGATAGTGAAACTGTGCTCGGCTTTTTACGTCAGTTCGATTTATTGAACGACTTTAAACTGAATATTGAAGTTAACCATGCTACATTGGCCGGACATACCTTTCAGCATGAACTGCAGATAGCAGCCGATGCAGGTATTTTAGGGTCTATTGATGCCAACCGCGGCGACTATCAGAACGGATGGGATACCGATCAGTTCCCTAATAATGTCAACGAACTTACAGAAGCGATGCTGGTGATTGTAGAAGCAGGCGGCTTTGCAGGTGGCGGTATTAACTTCGATGCAAAAATCAGAAGAAACAGTACCGATTCGGATGACCTGTTCCATGCACATATTGCTGGTATCGATACATTTGCCCGCGCACTGGTGGTAGCAGACAAAGTGTTGAACCTGTCTGATT
>DPWF01000002.1:0-212 GCA_003526435.1 Chitinophagaceae bacterium
GTTTCAACTGTTCAGAATCCTTCCATACCCAATGCATCGTCTGCACAGGCAGGTGTATATACTGCATTGATTCGTGTAAATGGTTGTGCCGGGCCTTCAAGTTCTGTTACTGCAATTGTAAATCCGTTGCCGGGTACTGTGAATATTAACAGCAGTGGTGCCGTTTGTGAAGGAAGACCTTTACAATTAACCGCCGATAGTGTTACGGCAGG
>DPWF01000002.1:242-2035 GCA_003526435.1 Chitinophagaceae bacterium
ACGGCAGGCGTATATAGCTGGTCGGGACCCAATGGATTTACAGCGAATACACGCACCATTGCTTTTGCCGCAATGAATAATCTTACTGCGGGTGTTTATCAGGTGGCAGTAGCGGTAGCCGGATGTCCGGGTACCGCCAATACGATGAATGCTATTCTCAAGCCAACACCTGCAGCGCCTGTTATCAATACCATTGCTCCTGTTTGTGAGAATGGTCCTTTATTGCTTCGTTTAAATACAGTAACAGGAGCCATATATAGTTGGGCGGGTCCTTTAGGTTTTACCAGCAACACGCAGAACCCGTTTTTTGATTCGGTAAAACTGAACCGGTCAGGTATCTACACCGCAAATGTTACCGTAGATGGTTGTATAAGTAATAACAGTTCTGTTAATATAGTTGTTGTGCCAGAACCGGCAGCACCTGCCGTGGGTAGCAATAGTCCGGTTTGTGTGAACGATCAGTTACGATTTACGTCTAACAATATAACAGGAGCCACCTATCGATGGATGGGTGTGAATGGATTTGTGTCATCTCTGCAAAACCCGTTGATCAATACAGCAAGCATAAGCGATACGGGCAGGTATGGCATGGCTGTAACCGTGAATGGTTGCGTGAGTGATACTTCTTACGTACAGGTGGCAATTGACCAGCCTGCTTTAGTAAACGCAGGTACGAATCAGGTGGTATGTGCAAATAATGCACTGGTGAATTTAGCGGGTATGGTAAGTGGAGGTACAACTACCGGCGTATGGTCGACCAATGGTTCGGGACGTTTTGGAACAAGAACAGTGAGTTTGAACAATACCTATTTGCCCGGTAATCAGGATACGGCAGCGGGTTCGGTACAGCTTACACTTACTTCAACCAATAACGGTGCATGCAGGGCAGTTGTTTCTTCGATGCTTGTACAAATAACAGATGCGCCAGTGGTAGATGTGGGCAATAACCAGGTAATATGTGCCAACGATTCGCTGCTTACCGTAAATGCGCAATTCCGCAACGCAGGGGGTATTCAATGGTCAACAACCGGCTCCGGTTTGTTCCAGTCAACAAATGCGTTGAATACAAATTACCTGCTTTCAGAAAGGGATCAATCAGCTAACAGTTTCCGGATTACTGCTACCACAACCGGCAACGGGTCCTGTCTTGCTGTAACAGATGAACTGCTGGTGAATCTGGCCCCTGTGCCCATTGTAAATGCAGGAAAAGATGTATTGGTTTTAGAAAATACACCGCATACCCTTAATCCTGCGATTACAGCCACCATACAGTCGTTTCAGTGGACACCTGCCAGTTTCCTGAATAATGCACTCTCCCGCAACCCGGTATTTCGTGGCAATGCAGATCAGTTGCTCACATTGAATGTAGTAAGTACCAACGGTTGTGTGGCCACAGATGAAATATTGATTACGGTCTTAAAACCTTTCCCGATACCCAATGTATTTTCTCCGAATGGAGATGGTATACATGATACCTGGGTAATACCAGAGCTGAATAAATATCCTGATGCAGAAGTGAGTGTATTTGACAGAACAGGTAAACGTGTATTTTTCACAAGTGGATATAAAACACCATGGGATGGAAGGTATAATGGTCAACCATTGCCATTTGCTACTTACTATTACATCATCATCCCCAAAATAATACAGGGTGTTTTTTCGGGGCCGGTTACTATTTTGAAATAATCGTTTGATTTGCTGTACATCGCTATAATGTTGAGTGTAAGTATAGCGCATAAAAAAAGGTTACTTTTTGAGTAACCTTTTCTTTTTGTGATCCCGCTGGGACTCGA